>JASFVG010000005.1:0-32461 GCA_050049955.1 Anaerolineae bacterium
TACGGAAGCGCGTACTTCGTCGAGCGGACAGAGGGAGGCAACCCCTTCGACGGGGCGGACGTCGGCTGCTACCCCAAGCCTGCCTTTGCTGACATCGACGATGCTGGCGATTTCGACGCCTTCATCGGGAACAAGAACGGCACGATCGCGTACTTTGAGAACCAGGGCGACGCACAGACTCCCAGCTTCGTCAAGCAGAGCGGAACTGGCAATCCGTTCGATACTGTAGATGTGGGGGACAACAGCGCGCCCGCGGTGGTCAACATCGACGGGGATAGCGACTTCGACGTCTTCATTGGCAACAAGTCGGGCGCTATCCGGTACTTTGAGAACCAGGGCGATGCAGGGAATCCCAGCTTCGTCGAACAAATGGGAGCCTACAACCCCTTCAACCTGGTGCTCGTGGGGGGCGACAGCACACCCACTTTCGCGGACATAGACGGACACGGGGATGCTGACGCGTTTGTTGGGAATGGTTCAGGGGCCATCCACTTCTTCGAGAACCTGGACTACGATGGTGACAGCGCGTTAGGGGATCCCTTGTTTGTGGAGCGGACTGGGGACGACAATCCCTTCAGCGGGGTGGACGTGGGCTACTACAGCACACCAGATCTGGTAGACATCGACGGGGACGGCGACTTCGATGCGTTCATCGGTAGCGCCTACTCGGCGACGCTCCCCCCCATCCCCTTCCCCGACGTGGGGGACGATGGGGCGCCCGGCGATTACGATCTCGTCACCCAGGGCAAGTCCGGGCAGATACGGTTCTTTGAGAACATCGGGCCTCCACCGCCACCGCCGCCACCGATTGGTGGTGCCACTGAGTCGTTCAGTCCGTTGGAGACACTGGGCCCCACGGTCGCGGCTGCCGCTGCCGGCTTAGCGGGCACGGTCGGCGCAGGCGCGGCGCTACTCAGTCGGAGGCGCCAGAAGGCCTGAGCACATTCCCTGGTTCCCGAGACCAATAGACCCGAAGGTGGTGATGCCCTTCGGGTCTTCTTCTTTCTGTGCTCCTCGCCGCGATAGCCGCACGGCACCCCGGCTGGCGTGCTACCGCGCGTTCTCGGCACCCGCGAAGAGCTCGATCAGGTCCGAGAAGCGGTGCAGGACGACCACCTTCTCCGGCTCCGCGACGTCGACGACCTCGAGGGTCCAGGTATTGGAATGCGGCACGTAGACGGCGCCGATGCCAGCTTCCACTGCAGGGTTGATGTCAGACCGAGGACTGTTACCCACCATCCAGGTCTGGTCATGCACCAGCTCGTACTGGGCGACGATGGTGCGGTAGACATCCACATCCTTCTCCGCCACGACGTGCACGCCGGCGAAGTAGCGGCCGAGACCTGACCGCCTCAGCTTGTCTGTCTGTAAGTCAGGATCGCCTTTGGTCACCAGGATCAGCCGGAAGCGCTGGCTGAGCTGCTCCAGGGTCTCCTCCACGCCCTCCAGGAGGACGATGGGGTAGTCGGCCGGCATCATCCCAATCTCCATAACCGAGGCGGCCACGCCGTCGTCGACATCCTTCCGGTATCGCTCGCAGAGTTGCTCGTAGGCCATGACCAGGCTCCGGGCGAACTCTTCGACGGCGTAGCCTACCACTGGAATGCGCTCGCGTTCCACAGCATCCGCCGTGTGCTCTGCCTCGCCCTTGTCAAAGCCTTGATGAGCCATCAGGGCTCCAAACTCGGAGAAGCAGTCCTCATAGAAGATGTTGTTCTCCCAGAGCGTGTCGTCAGCGTCAATCAGCAAGGTGCGCATCAAAACTCCTTTCGCCAGAGGTGTTCCTCGTCGTACTCGGTGAAACCGGCGGACCGATAGAGCTGGGTCACGTCCTCTCCAGTGCCGCAGCCCACGTAGGCCTTCGTGGCATCCAGGGCGCGCAGCCTGCGCAGGCCTTCGCGCAGAACGGCCCTGGCCAGGCCACGGCGCCGGTGATCGGGATGAGTCCCCACGGGCTCGAACATGCCGATCCTGTTCGCCTCGTCGAGCCAGACGATGGCGAAGGAGGCGAAGGTCCCATCCGGGGCTACGGCGACCAGGTCCAGGTCGCGCCTGTTGGTTGGGGCGCGAAGCCAGACCTTGCACCGCTCGGCTGAGTTCCATGGGCTGTCGAAGGCAGCCCCCACCACGGCAGCCCAGGTCGCCATCTCGTCGTCCGCGACCGGTCGGATGGTGTACCCGCGCGCCAGATCTGCGGTAGGAATAGGGCGACGCAGATCACACCGACGCTTGTATCCCACCAGGCCGACGTGTCCGTATCCGCGACGGGCAAGGAGTTCGGCGCGCTCGACGTCGTAGTCGTAGATGGTGGCATTCAGCCGCCAGGGGCATTGGCCGGCCGGCCTGCGGGCCAGGTGATCCACCTCTGCCCAGGCAAGCATCTCGTTCTCCAGGTAGCGATGGGCCGGGTGGATCTCGAGGAAGACATCGCGATCGCTCCTCACGGGACCCATGCCCCCTTCGGGGTGCACCACGCCCACCAGCTCGCCATCCCCGGTCTCCCAGAGGCGGACCTCACTCTCCCATGTCCGTTCACCGGTCAGCTCCTCATCGGAATGGATGCAGTAGCGCCACCAATCGAGGCGCTCCAGCCCCCAGCAGTGCATGGTCTGGTTGAGGGCATAGCACCTCACCATAAGCTGACGGATGCGCTGGTAATCGTGTTCACCGGCGTATTGTCTAGATCTCGCTCTCATTGTCAACCATCGACAGGTGCCTGGCACTTGAGCGGGCGACGTGTCGGGCCAGGACCTTCCGGGTGTCTAGCTCCGCTCCCTGGCTAGCCACGCCACCTCGCAAGTGCCAGGCACCTTGGTGTCGGCAGGTGCCTGGCACTTCACCCGCCGACCCCCGGGACAGGACCTTGCGAGCGCTCAGCTCCGCTCGCTGGCTATCCTGCATTCCTCGGAAGTGCCAGGCACCTCTGGCGTCTAGCGCTTGATACGCGCCATCGTGAGGCAGTCGCATAACTCCCCATCGCGAAGGACGTATCGGACGAGGGTTCCCTCGACGACAAAGCCGAACTTCTCATATAGCCGTATGGCCGGATCGTTGTCAGCGAATACGCTCAGTTCGAGCCGTGTCACGTTCAGCCAGTTGTCCGCCAGATCCAGGGCCGCCTCCATCAGGGCTGTGCCGATCCCTTTCCCCTGCCAGTCATCCCGCACGGCCATGCCGATATTTGCGGCGTGGCGGCGACGAGGTCGACTGGGAAAGGTGTGGAGACCGAGTTGGCCGACCACCTCGTCGTCGACGCAGGCGACCAGAGTGTACAGACCCTCCGGCGGCTCGGCAAGTCGCTTCCGCCACAGCTCCGCCGAGGGGAAGGGCAGCTGCATAGTGCCCCGAATCACCTTGGGGGCGGAAAAGATGCGATGGGCAGCTTCGTAGTCGCCTGGCTCCGCGTGTCGGATCACGATGTTCATAAGTCTACCCTCCTTTGTCCAGATTGCCTCCTGTCGCGGAAGGCTGCCTCATTCTCGGCTCTGCGCGTCAAACGCCCCCTCCGAGACCAGATCGTGGACGGTCCATATCGGCTCCCAGACGCCGTCCTCCATGTTGGACAGGATCACCACGTTGACGTCCCGACGCGGGAAGTAGCGCATGATCCCGCTCACACCGGCGTTGATGCCCTCCTTCTGATAGCAGACGATCTGGTCAGTATGATCAAGATAGAACAGCAAACCATAGCCCATCAACAGCTGCCAATCGCCTCGACGCCTGTAGTGAGCCTGCGGTGTGAAGAAAGCGTTCGTGAGACGCGGCGAGAGCAGATCGCCACCTTGAACCGCCCGCAGGAAGCGGTCCAGGTCGCCGGCAGTGACGTGGGCGCCGCTGTCAGGCGATCCAACAGGCGGGAACGCGTAGACGTTCCGTTTCCAACCCACAACACCTCCTTCGTCGTCGCGAATTGGGTCGGCGCCCTCCGCCACGTTCTCGTACGCGCGATCAAGACGCAGGAAGTCGCTTTGCCCCATCCCCGCCCTGGCGAAGATGTTCTCCCGCACGTAGTCGCGGTAGGGCATCCCGGTGACCCGTTCGATCATCAGACCCAGCAGAATCCAACTGCAGTTGCAGTACCGGCACCCCTGTCCCGGAGGGAAGTTGGCCGGCTTGTGTACAAACTGAGGCAGAAAGTCCTTCGTCGCCGTGACCGAGTAGTTGGGTTTGGCCTTCCACAGATCCTCATAGACCTCTCCAGCCTCTTCCTCGCAATCGTCTCCGATACCGGAGGTGTGCGTCAGCAGATGAAACACCGTCACAGCATCCGAGATAGCCGTGCCCTCCAGGCGAAGGAAGTCGACAACGCTGGTGTCCAGGGTAAGGGCCCCCCGGTCAATCAGCTGCAGCGTGGCGACAGACGTGAATAGCTTGGTGATCGAAGCCGTATCGAAGCGCACGTCCAATCTGTTTCTGATCCTCCAGGCACGGCTGGCGTAGCCGAACGGTGCAGCGTACAGCTGATCTCGACCACGCGTGATTAGCACGACACCGGAGAACCGGTCCTCTGCCTCAAGGGTGTGGAAGGTCCCGTCCAGCGTCTGTTTGGCGTTCATGGGCCTCCTGTCTTGCGCACGGTCACCGCCCGGTTAGGTCAGGGCGTGCGCGGGCTCTGTGCCACCACAGGCACAGAGATCCCAGCGGTTGGCACTGGGACCTCTGCCCCCTAGCCGCTGCGCTTCAGCTTGCCTGTGCGCTTGGCATACATCTCCGCCTGGCGGAAAATCAGAACGCCGACTGGCACGGCGACCAGGCCGATGAGCACCAGCCGTCCGAGATGACCGAGCAACGTCGCCGTCCGAGCTCCATCGAGAAGCGCCGAGCGCATCCCCTCCAGCACGTAGGTAGCTGGCGACAAGCGGGTCAGCGGCTGCATCCACCGAGGCAGGACAGATACCGGGAAGTAGACGCCGGAGATCAGCAGCAGGACCGCCTGGATCACGTGCGTCATTTGCGCTCCCCGCTCCGGGAATAGCAGCGGCAGGACGGAAGCGACGATGCCAAGGCCGGTAAACGAGAGGCTTCCGGCGATCAGCATCAAGAGCCCGCCGAGCAAGTTGGCCTCGCTCAGGTCGAGATGGAAGAACAGCGCCACCACCGTCAGGATGAGACCAGTATGCAGCAGGCCGTAGACCAGCGCGAAGAGCGTCTGCCCCACCATATGGGTGAAGCGGGTGACGGGCGCCATGAAAGTGTACTCAATAGTGCCCTCCCAGCGCTCCCAGGCGATCAGCTCGCTGATGTCGTGGAACACAACGGACAGGTAGTGCCAGACGAGGGTCCCGACCAGCAAGTAGAGGATCATGTAGCCGCTGTCGATCTGCTGCCCGGTGAGCGCCTCTGTGCCAGCGCCGATGAAGGTGATGGAGAGCGCGTTGGCGATCGAGTAGGCCAGCCAGACGACCTCCCAGCCCCAGTACCGCTTGACCAGGTTGAAGTTGCGCTCGATAAAGGCGTAGGACGCCCGGATTTCGTGAGCCAGTTGTGCCATGGTTGCCTCCTATGGACCTTTCCTGCAGACCTCCGAGGTCGAGAACGGCAAAGACCTCGGAGGTCCGATATGTAGGGTCAACAGCTGCTTCTATTCCTCCACCAGCTGCTTGCCGGTTAGCTCCAGGAACACATCCTCGAGCGTCGGTTGGTGACCGTTGGATCCACTGACGCGGGCCTTCAGGCCGGCGGGTGTGTCGAGCGCGACAATGCGTCCTTCGTCGAGGATGGCGATGCGGTCGCACAGTGCATCGGCCTCCTGCATGTCGTGCGTCGTCAACAGGATCGTGGTATCGTGCGTGTCGCACAGCTCGGTCAAGAATGCCTGCACCTCCCGCTTCGACCGCGGGTCGAGGCCCGTGGTCGGCTCGTCGAGCAACAAGAGTATCGGCTGGGTCAAGAATGCCCGTGCGGCAGCAACCTTCTGCTGCATACCGCGGCTCATCTCCTCCATGGGACTGAAGATGACGTCCTTCTTCAGGCCCAGGCGCTTCAGGATCTTGACGGCGCGTTCGCGGGCCTCCGCGGCTCCGAGGCCGTAGAGCCTGGCGCCATAGAGCAGATTCTCCATAGGCGTTAGCTTCTTGAAGAACGACGCCTCAACCGAGACGCGATTGATGAGCCGCTTGACCGCCATCTCCTCCTCGCCGATGTCGTGACCGAACACCGCGATGCTCCCACCATCAGGCACGAGCAACGTGGAGATGCAGCGCACAAGGGTGGATTTCCCGGAGCCGTTCGGACCGAGGATTCCAAAGACCTCGCCGCGACGGACCCGCAAGCTGACGTCATCGACAGCCGTGATGGTCTTCCGCGCGGTGCCCCTGCGCTTCCAGGGCCATCGGACGCCATCGCTCTTGGCGAAGTGCTTCTGGACTCGCGATACCTCCAGCGCGATCTGACTATGACGGTACATCGCACACCTCCTGGCACTCTCCTTCCCCATGCCGGTGTATTCCAACAGCAAAACAGGCCGTGGGCACCCACGGCCTGGGGAAGAAACACCAGATTGCTGCAACAAAAAAGGCCGTGAGCGCGTCGCAATCGCCCACGGCCTCTGTTTGGACTACAATGAATCAGCCACCGACAGGCGCACTGCGACAGGGCAACAGAACTCCGCCAGGTTCGCGGAGCTGGGTCGCCTCGACGTTGGTCATCACAATGCGCATACTACTCAATCCTCCAGGACTTCTATATCGAACTCAAATCAAACTCTACCACAGTCCAGAAGGATGTCAAGCGGCCCTGGTGCGTGACAGCGACGCAGGACGAGCGCCACTTGATCCCACATCGACTGGAAAGGAAACCCTGCTTGGCAGGGACGTCCAGGTGCCAGCGCGGGTCGTGCAGCCGATCGAACTGCGGGAGTCGATCGAGTGGGTAAACGGCAAGAACGGGTTGAGGGGACGCAGACGACTCTGGACGAACCCTCGCTCACTCCGCAATGGCTACAGCAATGGTCTCTCCGAAAAGGCGCGAGCCGTCCGGGCCATCGGAGGTGATGATGTTCCCATCGCGCTCCACCTTGGCGGAGGTGACGATTGCCCCGGCTTCCTCCAACGCATCTGGCATTCTGGCGGTTGTCATCCGCTTGCCCTCGACCACGCCGGCCCTGGCCAGCGTGACCGGGCCCAGACAGATACCGGCCACCACCTTGTTCGCAACCGCTGCTTCCCGGGCGATGCGCTGCCCCTCCAAATCGCTGATCCGGTATCCGGTGCCACCCACAAAGATGACCGCGTCAAAGTCGCCGCCGTGAAGGTCAGAAAGGAGCGCGTCCGGCCGCACCGTCGTTCCGTGTATGCCCCGCATCTCATCCGTCGTCAGGGACGCGACGGTGATGGCAACACCCAGCTCCTCAAGAATCGCCCGAGGTGTGCCGTACTCGTTGTCCTCGTACCAATCGTAGATCACGAACAATGCTCGTTTGCCGTCCAGCCTGACCAAAGGTAGAGAGGTGGCTGGAATCGGCGTGACCGTGGGTGGGACAGCCGTGGGTGAGGGCACAGTCGTCGCCGTAGGTGCACCGCTGCAGCCGGCCACCAGCAACGCCAGCAGAATGAAAGCAATCTCACGAACTGGCTCCCTTCGCATGGTACACCTCCCGCCTTCAGCGATACCATCATTCACTCGCCCAGCGCAACGGCGATCATCTCGCCGAACCGGCGGGCCCCGCCCGGGCTGTTGGCCGTGATGATGTTACCATCCCGCTCGACCCCGGCGAACGTGACGGTGGCCCCGGCTGCCTCCATCACATCCGGCTCTACGGCCGTGGTCACCCGCTTGCCCTCCACCACCCCTGCCCTGGCCAGGGTGAGAGGGGCGATGCAGATCGCGGCGACCACCCTACCCTCCGCAACCGCCTCCCGGGCGATGCGCTGTCCTTCCGGGTCGTCCAACTGGTATCCTCTGCCGCCCACGAAGATGACGGCATCATAGTCAGCGCCGTGGACGTCAGCGAGCACTGCGTCCGGCTGCACCTCGGTTCCCGCCATCCCCTCCACCACGTCGGTCGTGAGGGAAGCGACGGTTGCAGCGACGCCCAGCTCCTCGAGGATGGCCCGGGTTACGCCGTACTCGTTGTCCTCGAACCGCCGATAGATGACGAATAGCGCGCGTCTGCCGTCCAGCCTGGCCATCGGCGCTGCGGTCGATGGAATCGACGTGGGCGTTGTTCGAACATGCGTCGGAGAAGGCCTCGCGGGTGTCGCGGTGGGTTCAACGCCCAATCCACCGCAGCCAACTGCCAGCAGCCCCACCAGTGCCAGGCAGACCAGCTCTTGCTTCCAGTGCGGTCTCATCGCTCCCTCCGTGTGGCACATCGTCGTCCGCGCCACCCCATCCCTTGCTTCCCCGATGCCAGCCGACCGCAATTGGCTGGCCCGTCCCCTGTTGCTGACCATGCCGTGTGTGCGATACTCCCCCACAGGCCAATCGGATAGGTCGAAGCTCGGCTCCTCTCAGAATCCCGCTTGTAGTCGGCCGAGGATTGCGCTTCCCCAGCTCAGGACCGAGAGGGGCACAGCGTGGCCCGGATGGCTCCTCCGTCGGTGCTCTGCCAGGCACTCTCGGCTGCCACAGAGCGGTTCTCTCCACTCATACGTGATGGGAAGCTGAAGCGCCAAGCCGGGTGTAAACGCCTGACGGCCAATGCCAGGGCTCCTCCATGGCAACAAGAAAGCCGATCCCTCACCAGCTCTCTGCTGGGTGGAGATCGGCTTGCTCGGTGTCCGGCTATCCCTCCTTTGGCGGCCTCCGAGACGCAAGGCGACTGCGATGGTGCCACAGTGGGTTTCTTGTTCACATTCTATCACACGGCAGTGATGCTTGTCAAGCCTTCTTGCGGCAGGCCTGCGCTATCATGGCCTGGTGCGAGGTGACCGGCACTTGCGCGTCGACCTCTCAGTAGATCGAAGCACATCGCGAGTGCCGGTCCTCTCTGGCCGGGCTACCGACAAAGTGTCCCTCAAGTTGGGAGCACACCAGGCAGCGAGCCTCAAGGCAAGCTACCCTTGTATCTCAGCTCGTGGTCCACGAAGTTGAAGTCCGCGCCCCTCTCCACCCCAGCAGCCGGGCGCAGCGCGTAGCCACCCGCGTACATCAGCTCGTGATCCACGAAGTCGAACTCCGCCCCCTTCTCCGCCCCGGCAGCCGGGCGCAGCGCATAGCCACCCGCGTACCTCAGCTCGTGGTCCACGAAGTCGAACTCCGCTCCCTTCTCCACCGTGCCTGCGGGGCTGAGCGCGTAGCCGCCAGCCCACCGCAGCTCATGGTCTACGAAGTCGAACTCCGCTCCCTTCTCGACCGTGACGGCAGGGCTGAGCGCGTAGCCACCGGCGTGCGCTAGCTCGTGGTCCACGAAGTCGAACTCCGCTCCCTTCTCCACCGCGTTGGCGGGATTGAGCGCGTAGCCACCGGCGTACATCAGCTCGTGGTCCACGAAGTCGAACGCCGCTCCCTTCTCCACCGCGTTGGCGGGATTGAGCGCGTAGCCACCCGCGTACATCAGCTCGTGGTCCACGAAGTCAAACTCCGCCCCCTTCTCCACCGTGTCCCGGCTGAGCCCGTAGTGACCAGCATACATCAGCTCGTGGTCCACAAAGTCGAACTCCGCCCCCTTCTCCACCGTGTCCCGGCTGAGCCCGTAGTGACCAGCATACCTCAGCTCGTGGTCCACGAAGTCGAACTCCGCTCCCTTCTCCACCGTGGCCCGGCTGACCCCGTAGCCGCCAGCATACGCTAGCTCGTGGTCAACGAAATCGAACTCCGCACCTTTCCCCACCGCGCTGGCGGGGTTGAGGGCGTAGCCGCCGGCGTACCGCATCTCGTGGTCTACGAAGTCGAAGCCCGCTGCCCTCTCCGCCACACCGGCGCTGGCGTCGGTGTCACGCTCTACGCCGACGCGAACGTTCTTCACTGCGGCGGCCGACCCGGATGCTGCTGGCAGGAGGGTGATCGCGACCACCAAGATCAACCCGGCTGTCAGAACAGAGATGAGCATAGCGACCAGCGATCGGTTCGCCGTGGGTGAGTTAGCCAACATCACGCACCTCCTTGTGGCAATATGACGGACGAGTTGCCGGGGATTCGTTATCATAGTCCGCTACGCTTCCCTCAGCCTACTGGGCACAGGATACCAGGTGGGCGAATCGAGAACGTACCGAGATCGTGACGAGACTGTGAAGGCGGATTGGGATCGGAAGTAGACTGTCGTCAGGGCGTCGTGCGAGAGGAGATAGATTCGACAGAAGGGCGAAGGAGCTTGCTGGGGGGCCGGGGCTGGCGTATAATGCTGACACCGATTGCCCATCCAGCTCGCTCACGCCGTTGGAGGAAGCGACATGGCCGGACTGTCGATTCGCCTGTTGGGCCCCTTCCAGGTGACCCTGGACGGAGATGATGCAATCGGTTTCCGCTCCGATAAGGTGCGGGCGCTGCTGGCCTACCTCTGCGCTGAGACCGGGAGACCGCACCGCCGAGAACACCTTGCCGGTCTCCTGTGGCCGGAGTGGCCAGACCAGTCGGCTCGAACCAACCTGCGTCAGTCGCTGGCCAATCTGCGCCAGGTGATCGACGACCAGGCAGCGACGCCCCCCTTCCTGCTCATCTCCCGACAGACAATCCAGTTCGACCAGGCCAGCGACGCGTGGGTCGATCTGCTCGCGTTTTCCGAGCTCACAGTGCCGACCCAGGGACACGCCACCGTGGAGACGATCGGCAGGCTGAGAGAAGCTGTGGAGCTCTACCGCGGGGAATTCCTGGAGGGCTTCTCGCTCCCGGATAGCCCGCCGTTCGAGGAGTGGGCCCTTCTCCAGCGAGAGCAAAGCCGCCGCCTCGTGATGGAGGCCCTCCACCGCCTGATCGATGCCTATGCTGAACACGGAAAGCTGGACGAGGCGCTGGAGCGGACCTGGCGCCTCTTGGAGCTAGCCCCGTGGCGCGAGGAGGCCCACCGTCAGGCGATCCGGCTGCTGGCCCTCACAGGCCAGCGGAGCGCGGCGCTGACCCAGTACGAGACATGCAGGCGCCTGCTGGAAGAGGAGCTGGGCGTCGAGCCGTCTCCGGAGACGACGTCGCTGTATGAGAAGATCCGGGGCGGGGCACTGGAGGTCGCCGCAGCGCCCAGGCCCTCCGCCCCGGCCCATCCCCAAGCGCTGCCGGCCTCGCTGGTGCCATTTGTCGGGCGGAAGAGCGAACTGAAGGAACTGAGAGAGCTTCTGGTCGACCCAGCCTGCCGGCTACTGACGCTGGTCGGGCCGGGCGGCAGCGGTAAGACCCGCCTAGCCGTGGAAGCGGCCGCGCCCCTGGTGGATCAGTTCGCCCATGGCGTGCACTTCATCTCCCTGGCTCCGGTGGAGTCGGTGCAGGCGATCGTCCCGACCGTGGCACAGGTGCTTCGTTTCCCGTTCTCCCCTGCGGCCGAGGGCGGCACGGCGGTCGATCCCGAGCAGCAACTGCTCGGCTACCTACAGTCCAAAACCCTATTGCTGATCATGGACAACTTCGAGCATCTCCTCGAGGGCACAGGGGTCGTGACCCGCATTCTCAGAGGGGCGCCGGGCGTAAAGGTGCTGGTGACTTCAAGGGCCAGGCTGAATGCGCGGGGGGAGCGCCTCTTCCCGGTGCGAGGGATGGACCACCCATCCCTCGCCCGCGACAGCGAGGCCGAGGCGGCGCAGCCCAAAGATGTCGCGCAGTACAGCGCCGTCGCCCTATTCCTGCAGGGTGCGCGCCGGGCGAGGCCTGACCTCCAGGCGACAGGGCACGACTTGAAGGCGATTGCCCAGGTGTGCCGCCTAGTACAGGGTATGCCCCTGGGGATCTTGCTGGCCGCTGCTTGGATTGAGCTACTCTCCCCCGCGGAGGTCGCTGTGGAGATCGAGAGGAGCCTCGATTTCCTGGAGACTGGTTGGCGAGATGTGCCGCATCGACAACGCAGCCTGCGCGGGGTATTCGACCACTCGTGGGCGCTGCTGACGGACCGGGAGCGGGAGGCGTTCAGGCGGCTGTCCGTTTTCCGCGGAGGCTTCACGCGCGAGGCAGCGGAACAGGTCGGGGCCTCGTTGCGCGACCTGCGGGGGCTGGTGGGAAAGTCGTTCCTCCAACAGTCCACGGACGCTCGCCGGTACGACGTGCACGAACTGCTGCGACAGTACGGGTCGGAGAAGCTCGCGGGATCTCCCGAAGATAGCGCATCTGCGCGCGACGGTCACGCCGCCCACTTTGCGGTCGCGCTGGAGAGCTTTGTGGACGACATGCGCGGGCCTCGCCAGCAGGAGGCCGTTGCGGAGATCGAGGCAGAGAGCGAGAACCTGCGCGTCGCCTGGATGTGGGCCGTCGAGCGGGGGCGAGTCGACTGGTTGGACCACGGGATTGAGGGACTGGCGCGGTTCTACTGGCGGCGTGGACGGTACCAGGAGGGCGAGGCGGCCTTCCGGGCAGCGTCGGACAGGCTGAGCGCCGGGGCGGGTCCAGCCCTGCGGCCATCCGACAGCGCAGCCCCCTCGGGGCACAGGCTGCGGGTGATGGCCAAGGTGCTGGCATGGCAGGGATTCTTCACCTATGCGCTCGGGCGCCGGCAGCTGGCACGGGAGATGCAGCAAGAGAGCCTGGCCCTGTTGGAGCGCCCCGAGCTGGCCAACGAGGACACGCGAGCGGAGCAAGCAATGCTCTACCAGCAGATGGGACAGATCGTTCTGGTGACCGACTACAAGCTTTCCGGGCAGCTGCAGGAGCAGAGCCTGGCTCTGTACCGGACGCTCGATGACCCGTGGAGCGAAGCGGATGCATTGCACCACCTGGGCTACGCTTCCAAGTTCCGCGGGGCCTACGTGGACGCGAGAGCAGCTCTCGAGGAATGCCTGAAGTCTTTCGAAGCTCTGGGCGACTATGAAGGCACTGCGTGGGTTACGGCCAGTCTAGCCGACGTAGCCGTGGACCAGGGGCGGTTTGAGGAGGCCGAACGGCTGGCCCGCGACAGCAGAGCCAGGCTTCAGGCCTTGGGCGAGCCGGAAGGCATCGGGTTCGGATTGCTCGCGCTGGGCGTGGCCCTGGAGCACCAGGGCAAGTTCGTCGAGGCGAGGTCCGCGCTGGCGGAAAGCTTGAGCACATTCGATGAGCTGGGACGCCCTGGCTGGACCAACGACACTCGCGCGGCGCTGAGCAGAGTGAACCTGGGTCTGGGTCAATACCAAGAAGCTCGTACCCACGCTCGGACCTTTCTGGCGCTGGCGCGCGACGCGGGTGTGCAGTACAGGGTCGGACTAGCACTGTTCACATTGGGCGGCGTGGCGCTGGTCGAAGAGGCTTACGCCGAAGCCCGGCGACTGCTGCGGGAGGGGCTCATCATCTATCGAGAGGCTGGACCGCCCCCTGCGGCCGTCTGGGCTCACGCGCTCATGGCCTACGCGGCCCGCGGTCTGGGGGAACCCGCCCTAGCCAGGGACCGCTTAGCCGAGGCTTTGGGGGCCTTCAGCGAGACCGGGTCCGTCCCATACCTGTTGTGGTCGCTTCCCGCGGCTGCTCTTGTGCTTGCCGACCAGGGAGCGTGCCATAGGGCGATTGAAGTGTACGCTCTTGCGTCGCGCTACCCGTTGGTGGGCAAGTCGCGGTGGTTCGATGATGTGGCGGGGCGGTGGATTGCCGCAGTTGCGGCGGCGCTGCCGCCCCGCGAGGCCGCGGCGGCGCGGGAGCGCGGCCGGGCTCTGGATCTGGAGGCCACACAAGAGGCACTCCTGGGGGAGCTGCGGGAGGCTGAGCACGAACCCGGTTGACGTTCGAGCTCGAAGGAGAGGCAATAGGAGGCCCGAACGCAGGTCGGGGAGAGCACGGCGCTGGCAGTCGGGGGAGCCTCCAACGGCGCGTTGCATCCTCGGTCTCCCATGCTATAATAGGACATCGAAGGTGACCCGGAAGGGTGCCGGAGTGGACGAACGGGGCGGTCTCGAAAACCGCTGTGGTCTTATTAGGCCACCGAGGGTTCGAATCCCTCCCCTTCCGCCAGAGCGAGGCCCTTGCTTAGGCAAGGGCCTCTTTCTTTGTGCGCGGGGGAACGGGTGATGGTTCGACAAGCTCACCACAGGGGTCGTTGCTACGGTGCTGGCCCGGTCGAGCCCGCTAGCGCTGCCTCTCGACTTGGAGGTCAGCGTCGTGGAGACGGATCCGATCGCCGGTTTCGATCTGGGAGACATCCACCTGGTCGACCATTGGGATGCCTGCGATGACGGCCCCCACGGCGATGACCGGGTCTGCCTCGGCGTTAACGATGGCTGCTGGCGCTAGACCGTTTCGGGCCAGGCGGTACAGTGTGTAGGACCCAACGGTGCTACCCTTGCCGGTGGGGAAGACCAGCACGCGCCCCGCCACGCTGTGCCCCTCGAGAGGGTGCTCGGGCTCGATGACGACACCGGTGTCCGGGTCGACGCCGCCCAGAAAACCAATCGGCTCCCGAGAGACAAGCGCCTCGCCCACCGCGTCCCCACCGCGGACGAGACGTGCCGAGAGACGGACTTCAGGACGGCGACGGCTCATCGGGTCAGATCGAACAATTCGATGTTCCAGAAGGGAGTGAGTTGGCCAGCCGCCAGCGTCGCCCCCTCCACCTCGGCGCGGACAGCTATCCACTTGGGCACAAACGTGATAGGTAGGACCGGCACGTCCCGGAAGAGTATGCGCTGGGCCTCGCGGTGGTGGCGCACAAATGCGTCCGTGCCGTACACTGCCCGCTGGGCCGCCTGGCACGCCTCGTCGTAGGCCTCGCTGGCGTAGCCCGGACTGTTGCTCGTGGCCCACCAGTTGTCCTCGGTGGGGATCTCCGTGGAGAGGTAGAGGCTGCAAGGAGCGTCCGGGCCGTTCAGCCACGAGAAGAGGGCAAGGTCGAACTGCCGCCCAAAGACAGGGCCGTCGGGACCATCCGCGTAGAAGGCCTCCGCAGGCAGGTACTCCGTCGTCAGTCCAATGCCGCAATCCGCGAGGTTCTCCCTCAGGATCTCGGCTGCCCGCCGGCGAGCGGGGTCCTCCTCGTTTGTGAGGAGCGTCACCGAGAACGTCTCACCGGTGCGCACGCCCGGCACACCGCGGGCCTCCCGAATACCGTCCCCGTCTGCGTCTTCCCAACCCGCCTCCTCCAGCATCGACCGGCCTGCCTCAGGATCATAAGGCCACCGGCCGAGCTGATCCCCAGCATAGAGCGGGTGCCCAGGTGGAACGTAGCTGTGGGCAACAATAGCATCACCAACGGGGAACGCCTCAGTGGCCACGCGCTCGCGATCGATGCACTGTGCGACGGCCTGTCGCACGGCCGATTCGGCAAAGAAGGGCACGCGGTAGGACCAGGGCACGGGCCGGACCCCGAAATCGAGATGCTCCCACTCGGCGCTCGGCGAGGCGATCAGACGTACCTCGCCGGCCTCGATGGCATCCGAGAGCAACTGCCCAGGCATTTCTGGTACGAGATCCTGGGTGAGGACATCGCACTCCCCGGCGAGGAGCAGCTCGGCGGCCTGCCGCGAGCTGCCCACGAAGCGGAAAGTGACGCGATCGAGGTAAGGAAGTCCCTGCCAGGCGCGGAAGTAGTGAGCGTTTCGCACCAGCGTGATGTGATCTCCCGCCTCCCACTCCTCGACGCTGAAGGGTCCCCACCCTAGGGGTTTCCGTTGGGCGACGTCCGTATGAAGCAACTGCTCGACGGTCGTACCCCCCAGGGCGTGTCGCGGCAGAGGAGTGTAGAGATTCAGCATGTAGTAGGTATCGTGGTGGCCTGGCACGCCAGTCCAAACCACGATTTGCTCGTCCAGCTCCTCATAGCTTCCCGTGCGGTCGACGCGCCGCTGCAGGGCGGGCTCATCGAGCGCCCGCGCCAGCTCGTATGAAAAGACCGAATCCGCGGCTTGCAGGGGCCTCCCATCGGCCCAGGTGACGTCGGCCCGAAGCGTGAAGGTCACGATCATCTGCGTCATCGTGAGCACCCCACCCTCGAAGACCACCTCGCGGGCGGCGGCATCGTACAGCGCGACACCGGGAAGCAGCTCAACCACTGCTCCGGCGGCGTCAACAACCTGGTCGCCCTCATCGACTGTGACAGTGCGCAGCTCCACGTCGCCCGTGCCCGGCGCAGGCAGCCTGTCAAGGATCACCGGCTCGAACTGGTACCCGGGCGTGTCGATAGGACCGTCGTAGATAGCATCCAGAACGTTGCGAGCTGTGACCGAAGGCCCCCCATAGATGAAGAGGGTGTTCGGTTCCTCGCTCTGGCAGACGGTGAGTACCTTCGGGGGCACCGGCGTTGGGGTCGGGGGAACCGGGGTGGGCGTGTTGGTCGGCGCGCTGGTCGGCGCGCTGGTCGGCGACGGCGTAGGCGTCGCCGAGGACGGGTCCGGCGTAGGGCTGGAGGGCACCGCGGTCGGCTGGCTGCAGGACGCGCCAAGAGCTACAAGCAGCAGTGCAATAGCAGCGCGGCCTGCGGACGCCGATTCAGCGGTCGTGCGCGGGCGGCGTCGTCCATGGACTGAGTGATTGTTGGATTGAACCATAGCTTGATCGAGTGGCTAGAGCAGGAGTTGTCAGGCAGGCCTTGACCCCCCGCAAGAGCGCAGGAGCTCCAAGAGCCCAGCCTAGTACGCGCGGGCGAAGATGGCCCGCTCGCGGGCTTGTTGCCCGCAGCGAATACAGACACCCGACCCGGCTTCCTGCTCGAGCGGGATGCAGCGGAGAGAGGCCTTGGTCTCCTCCTGAATCTGGGCCTCGCAGTGCGCGTCGCCGCACCACCACGAGTTGGCAAACCCGACGGTCACAGCCTCCGTGAAGGCGTCGTAGTCCGCCGGATCATAGGTGTTTTCCTCGCGGAAGGCTAGCGCCTTGCGATACAAGCTGGCCTGGATGTCCTGCAACATCTCCTGCACGACGTCCTTCAGACCGCCGCCAATGGGAGCCGTGGTCTTACCCTCGCGACCGACGACATCGCGGCGAGCCAGGACAACCTGGCCTTTCTCCACGTCCCGCGGCCCGAGCTCCATCCGCAGCGGCACGCCGCGCATCTCCCACTCGTGGAACTTCCAGCCCGGGGAGTACGCGTCCCGATCATCGACCTTGATGCGGACATCGTCCCCGATGATCCGCTTGACGCGGTCAAGGACCTCCAGGACCATCCCGTGCTGCTCCTCGTCCTTCCAGATGGGCACAATCACAATCTGATGCGGGGCAAGCTGGGGCGGTAGGATGAGACCCTGGTCATCACCGTGGACCATCACGACCCCACCCACCATCCGCGTGCTAAGGCCCCAACTGGTTGTCCAGACGTGCGTCAGCTCGTTGTTCTCGTCGAGGTAGGTGATGTCGAAGGCCTTCGCGAAATTCTGGCCAAGGAAGTGGCTGGTGCCAGACTGCAGAGCCCGATAGTCCCCCATCATGGCCTCCATGGTATAGCTAGTCACGGCGCCAGCGAACTTGTCGCTGTCGCTCTTGCGACCGGGGATGACGGGGACTGCGGCATCGTTCTCCGCGAAATCGACGTAGACGTCGAGCATCTGCAGCGTCTCCTCGATGGCTTCCTCGCGGGTGGCGTGGGCAGTGTGTCCCTCCTGCCAGAGGAACTCGGTGGTGCGCAAGAAAGGGCGGGTCCGCATCTCCCAGCGCACCACGTTGGCCCACTGATTGATCAGAACCGGCAGATCGCGGTACGATTGGATCCAGTTGGCGTACATCGTCCCGATGATGGTCTCCGACGTGGGACGCACGACGAGCGGTTCCTCCAACTCCTTGCCGCCGCCGTGCGTGACAACGGCTAGCTCGGGCGAGAAACCGGCCACGTGCTCGCGCTCCTTGTGTATGAAGCTCAGGGGAATCAGCAGGGGGAAGTAAGCGTTGACGTGGCCCGTCGCCTTGAAGCGCCGGTCAAGCCCCCCCTTGATGTTCTCCCACAGGGTGAAGCCGTAGGGCTTGATGACCATGCAGCCCTTGACGGGGGCATAGTCGGCCAGGTCCGTCTTCAGTATGACGTCCGTGTACCAGCGAGAGTAGTCCTCGCTGCGGGGCGTGATCTTCTCAGCCATGGTCTTCTCCTTAGCTACTCCTCATTCAATCTCAAAGCCCTCTGGGGCCTGTGAGTCGCCCCGCGGGTTCTTCTGCCAAACCCCTTGGGGCAGAGCCACTGTTTAGACATCGACCACCCGATAGGGATAGACGTTCAAGACTTCGGTACTGTGGTAGCGGGTGCGCGTCGGCTCTGGCCCGTACACGTGTTTGTGCCCGTGGAACAGATAGCGAGGACTGAAGCGCTCCATAAAAGTCAAGAACACTCGGAAACCACGATGCGGCAGATCGTCACCATCGTGGATGCCAAAGGGCGGCGAATGGGCGATCAGAATGTCCAAATGGCGCCCGTAGCGGAAACGGTTCATGAGCAAGGTCGGCGTCAGAGACCGCACCTTCCAGGACATCGCCTCTTCGGTGTACTGGAAGGGGGCATCCGGCTTGTATCGCAGCGAGCCCTCCAGGCCAGCCACCAAGAGCCCTTTCTCCTCTGCGACTCTACCATCGACGTTGATCCAGCCGCCAGGCTCGGTGAGCCGAACGCCGCTCGCCCGGTACTCGGGACGGTCGTGGTTTCCGTGCACGTAGAGGCAGGGCACGTTTAGCATGCTGACAATGAACTCAAGGTACGAGTAAGGGAGATCACCGCATGAAACGACCATGTCGACATCGCCAAACCGCTCGCCGATGGAACGGCTGTAGATGCAGTCAACCACCTGGTCGCTGACCGCCAGGATTCTCAAGCTTACTCTTTCTCCCACTCACGGCAGTAGTTTGCCGCCAGCTTGCCTCGAATAGCCTCCTCCAGATCGATCCCCTCCAAGTACGCGAGCTGGAGCAGGTAGAGTGCCACGTCGGCAAGCTCTCCGGCCAGCCCTTCACTGTCCGCACCTTCGTCCCACTGGAAGTGCTCCAGCACCTCAGCCGCTTCGATAGAGAGCGATATGGCGATGTTCCGAGGGGTTTGGGGCGCTCTGGAACCGTCGTCGTACCACCCCTTGGCGGCCACAAAGCGGTTCATTTCATCGGTCAGTTGCTGGATGGTCATCGACATGGTGCCAACCCAACGCCACAAAAAAACAGCCCTCACAGTCTGGAGGGCTGGCTGGCCTACGTCAAGTGTGAGCGTCGCAGCGCGGCTATCCAGACCGAGGGTCTGGAGACTTAGGGGCCGGCGGGCTGCGAAACGGCATTAGGCACATACACTCACGTTCCAGGAATTTGAACTCTAAGGCAGAGAGTATACAATGAAACATCCAGGATGTCAACGTGACTGGTTGGGTCAACCAGGCTCACTGAGGCACGCTCACCACGGAGTGGAGGGGGTTTGATGGGCCAGAGACGCAAGAGACGGCGACCTCTGCCGGACCTACGACCGAAACGTGCGGGCCGCCAGCGGCCTAGCCAGAACTGGGACGATCCGTACCCCTATCTTCGCCCGGCAGACCGAATCTCGAACATGATGGACCACCGCGAGTTGATGGCGGACTACGATGCCTTGGCGGAGAAGTACGGCAAGGGGCACCTCGACGATCAGATGGACTACTTCTACTTCTTCCTGGGGCACTCCTGGCGGCTGCTCGACGAGCCGGAGTTCGAGGACGCCAGCGTGGAGATTGATGGGTACGACTTCCTCCTCGACGAGGCCATGCAGCTGATTCTTCACCTGGTTGAGAGAGACCAAAGCCTCCTCGAACCGGACGGCGGTTGCGTGGCCCCATACGCCCACATCCTGGAGCACGCGATGCGTCGCTACGTAACGCCGGATCTGCGGGCAGAAGTGAGCAGCCGGGCGGAACGCCTCGCTCGCCGTCGTGAAGGCAGCGGCATCGGCACAATGGCCGACTACTTGCGAGTCGCCCTGGAAGACGGGGGCATACCTGCGGCCATTGTCAGCTTGTTGCAGAGGCTGTTCTCCAACGCCATACTCGATGCACTGCGGGATCACGATGAGAGGGTGAAGCGCGAGTGGGAGGAACGCGACCGGTCGCTGGACCGCTGGATGGACGAGATCGCCGTTGCTGACTTCGAACATCCAGCCGAACGCGCCGTGGAGGCGCTGGTAGCCGCCGGCAACCGAGCGCTTCCCCACCTCGTCAACCTGGTCTACTTCGATGATCGTACCTACGGCGACTACTCGGTCTGGACAGCCCTCGAGGCACTGGCTCGCATCCCCAGTCAACGTTCGCTCTCGGTCCTGGTGGGGGCATTGCTGGACGACGATGATCTGGTCGCGATCGAAGTACCCGGCCTCCTCGCAGCGATGCCCGACTTGTCCTGTCCATACGTCGATTATGCCCTTACAGTGCCCGGGGGACCCGACGAATGGACCATGATGCTGGCCTACGACGTGCTGGTCAAGGCCAAGTGTCCGGGCGCCTTCGACCGGCTCGTGGAGGGATTGTCCTACCAGGGGGAGTCGCCCGATGACGCAGAAGGCGTACAGGTAGGTGCCAGCCTGGGACTTCTGGAACTGGGCGACGAGCGGGCGATCCCGGTTCTCAACACCTGGCTCCAGGATCCGGAGGCCAACGGGCTGGCGCGGTATGAGCTACTGCGCGAGATCACGCGGTCACCAGACGACTACCCGTGGGCCAAGGAGATCGCGGGGGACCTGACGCTCGACACGCTGCCATAGCAAGCGGTCGGGACCTCACGACACAGCCAGAGAATCTGGTCGGCGACCGGGGGCAGATGGTTTGGAGACCGGATGCACGGAACACGAGGACGGCGGTAGAACAGGCGCTCCGATGCGATGCCTGGCCTCGAGCGCGGTCACCCGCAGTCTGCCCGGGCTCCCACCACTGTTACGCCTCAGCTCCCAACCGATTCTGAGCTGGCGTCCCCTCCGCCCTCACCGGCAGACTTCCCCGGACCGCCACGGAACAGGAACATTCTCCCCAACGTCCGCATCAGGATCAAGAGGTCGAGGGCCACCGACTGGTGCTTGATGTAGTAGAGGTCGTATTCGACCTTGACCAGGGCGTCCTCGACGGAGCTTCCGTAGCCGGCGTGGATCAAGGCCCAACCTGCCATCCCGGGGCGGACAGCGTGACGCATCCGGTAGAAGGGAATCCGGCGCTCGAGCTGGGAAACGAACTCCGGTCGCTCCGGTCTGGGTCCCACCACGCTCATCTCTCCCCTCAGCACGTTGAGGAATTGGGGCAGCTCATCGAGATGCGCGGCGCGGAGAACGCGACCGACCCGGGTGACCCGAGGGTCCCGTGTCCGCGCCCAAACGGCGCCCTGTCGCTCGGCATCAGAGACCATGGTGCGCAGCTTGGCCAGGCGGAACACCCGCCCTCCCTGCCCCACCCTGTCCTGGTGGTAGAAGATCGGTCCAGGCGAATCGACAAGGGTGGCCAGCGCCACGAACGGAAGAAGAACCGCTAGGATGCAGAGCCCCACGAGCGCAACAAACAGATCGAGGGCACGCTTGAAGACCGGATAGAGCCCACCCGACGAGGCGTGGTCCAGCGGCAGCGCGACAAGCCAGCTGTTGCCGACGTGCCCCACGGGCACCCTCCCGGTCAGTTCCTCATAGATCAGGGGCATCGGCGTAATCTCAGCACCCCGCTCACCGCAGTCAAGCAGAGCACGGAAGAGGTCGGGGCTCAGGTGGTGCGTAATCGCGAGGACGATCTGAGAAACCTCACCGGCCTCCGCCAAGGAGACGAGCTCGGCGTGCGTGCCAAGGACCGGCAGTCCTGCTACTGCCGTACCCCGCTTCGCAGGATCGTCATCGACGAAGCCACGCACATCCAGACCCACGCCAGCCTCGTCGATCACCCTCACGATGGTGCGGCCAGCGCTACCAGCGCCGACGACAAGCACCCGGCGCCGCAACGCTGTGCGCACCAGACGGTTGTAGACAGCACGCCATACCATCACAAGGGCGAATGAGAATGCAGCGTGGTAGAGCACCACCCCACGAGGAAGAAGACGACCAGGCGGAGAGAAGAAGTAAATCAGCAAGTAGACGCCCAGCTCCGCCGCTGCGATCGATGCAAGCCCCAGGAGCATCCGGCCCCAGTCGCCGGTCACCCGAGTGCCGTGGAATCTGCTCAGCAGGGCCGGCACGAACCAGAGAATGAGTAGCAGTGGTAACCAGTGGGCCCTCGCCAGTAGAAACGGGCCGTCGAATGCATAGCTCCCCCTGAGGGCCCAGACGCCCAGTGCCAAGAGGACGGCGACGGTCGTCGCGGTCAGGTCCCCGGCGAACAAGACGATCCGATGCTCACGCGGTCTCAGCTGAAGCCTCATGTCACATCGCCCTCTGTGTCGCCGGCGTCTGGTGGGCTTGCGCTTGGTGCATCTGCCCAGGAAGACGGAGCGAACCCGGGTACGCCCCACCTGAACAGGCCCGCCAGGAAGCCAGAACCCCAACTCAAGTGGATGGTAGCAAACGCCAGCGGGAGAAGCGGCAGATACCGCCAGCCACGGCGGGAAGCCGCTGCGACGGCGGCGATCAGACTTGCGACCGCGTAGGCCGCTGGCACGACGCAGGCAAGGGTTCGGCTGAACGGGAGCACGAGCAGCGAGAGCAGCAGGCCAAGTGTCACCCCGGGGGGGGCCAGCTGTCGCGGCTGGAGAGAATCCGGGTATCTAGCGAGGGTCTTCACCCTCCAGAAGCCGTAGCGCAACCACTGGCGCGCCAATGCCCGCAGGGTGGGCCGCACAGCGTACCAGCAGCGGATGCGCGGCGAAAGAAGTATCCTTCCACCAGCCTGGCGTAGGCGGACATTGAGCTCGTAGTCCTCATTTATCAGCCAGTCCTCGTCGAATCCGCCTACGCCCTCCAGCGTCGCCCTGCGCCACGCCCCCAGGTAGACGGTGTCCACCCAGACTTCACGGTCCACGTAGCGGTAGGGCGCGTTCCCCACGCCGAAAGGGGTCGTCATCGCGATAGCGATGGTCCGGGACACATAGTCCGAGCCGACGGCACGCTGGATGCCGCCGACGCTCGCAGCTCCGGTGGCCGCGAGTGCCTCGACGCAGCTGCGGATGTAGTCGGGAGCGCAGCGAGCACGGGCATCGATGCGGATGATAATCTCGCCCTGTGCCTCGCGAATACCGAGATTCAAGGCCGCCGGGATGATCTGCCTGGGGTTGTCCAGCAGACGGACGTTGGGGTGGACCTCGACGTAGCCCTCTACGATCTCGCGGGTCCCGTCGCTGCTCATACCATCAATGACCAGCACCTCGAGGCGGTCGTCCGGGTAGTCGCTGGCGAGGATGGCGTCCAGGCAGCGGGCAACGAAGTCTTGTTCATCGCGCAGGGGAATGAGCACGCTGACCAGGACATGAGCCAGTTCTGGCCTAAGTACAGCAGGCCATTCACTCACCGGTTGCTGCTCTCCAATGCCGTCGGTTCCAGGTTGACGCCAACCGCTGGAGCCACGAGCGAGTGAATGACGATTCGCCACGGGTACTCTGGATTGAAGAGATGCCCCATTGTTGTTCAGTCCCGGGCTCTAGGCCAGGCTTCTCGGGAAACGATAGCCCTGAGCAGCCCCCACAGCCACATGACGACGTACAGAGGTGCAACGAGCAGGGCCTGAGCATAGACGCGAGCATCACCCACGAATGTCAGACCGATGAAATAGTAGGCAATGTCGACCAGGACAGCCCCGCTGAGCGAGACAGCGCCAACACTTCTGACTGACTCCGGTAGGAATGGGATTGTCATTACCATACAGAGAAGGAGTGCCTTCGCAGAGAAGAGTAACGCTTTGGGCTTGAGGAGCACAGAGAAGACCAGTGCTCTCTGCCCCAGGTCGCCGCGGATGAGAAGGTGCAGAATGTCACGCCAGTGGTGCCGCCAGACTCCCCATTGGCCTTGCAGCCATCGAGCCCGCTGAGTCGCTGCTTTGGCAGCGCCGGTCGGACTGCAGTCGTACAAGACAGCCGCTGGCGCAAAGGCACAAGACCTCTTGCGGGCGAGCAGCATCGATAGCTCAGCATCCTCCGCCTTGGTCAAGAGGCGGGGCACCAGGCTTCTCAGCACTGGGGTGCGAAAGGCCATGCCCTTGCCCTTGAGCGACACAGGCCATTCAAGATGCGCCTTGACCTTCCGGTCAATTTCCTGCTCCAGCAACTCAGAATACGCGGCCAGGACCGATACAGGAGAATGATCATCTGGAACTGGCCAGATATACGACTGAACCACGTGGACCCCCGGAGTGAATGCTCCGGCGATCGCTTTCAGGAATGGCGGAGTTACCCGGCTGTCGGCATCAAGTACAACCACGGCATCAAATGACAGGAGAGCCTCCCTCGCTTCCTCGCAGAACCACCGAAGCGCCTTCCCCTTACCCAGATTGATTGGATCCCAGCGTTCCAGACAATGGACTCCCTCTGCCAAAGCCACTGCGGCGGTGTTGTCTGTACAGTTGTCAGCTACCACGAAAACCTGGTGCTTGTCGCGGGGGTACTCGAGTCGCCGTATGTGACGGATCGCCTCGCCTATCAACCTGGCCTCATTGCGCGCTGGGATAACGAGGGCAAATGCGAGGGAAGACCTCATCTGATCCGCCCTCTGCAGTACATGCCGGCGTGTGGCCCTGACAACCAGGAACAGCAATCGCAGGGCTGAATCGGCAATGAGAATCGCGACTGGGGGACAAAGGATGCAGACTATCAGCCACGGTGGCATCGGTGCTACTCCTGTAGTACTTCGGCCTTCACCGCCCCTGCGCCGCTACTTGATCCCGTTGCATCTCACCCACCGTTCGGCACCCCGGAGTCCACAAACGCGCTTCTGCTGGCGAGCACGGCGCGGAACAACTGCTCGTACTGTCTTGCAGCTCTGTCAGCGCGGAAGTCCTGCCCACGCCGGCGACCCGCCGCGGAGAGGCTTCGCGCAAGACCCGGGTTGGTCAGGACCTCGAGGAGGGCGTCAGCCAACGCATCGACATCGGCAGGTGGTACCAGAAGACCGTCTACGCCATCCCTAACGATCTCATCGGGGCCGGACGGGCAGCAGGCTGCAATGGCTGGAGCGCCGCAGGCCAAGGCCTCAACCAAGACGACCCCGAAGCCCTCCCACAAGGAGGGGAGCACGAACACATCGCACCTGGCCAAGAACCTGCAAGGGTTGTCCTGGAAGCCCAGGAACGCCACGTCTTCTCCTATCCCCAGGTCCTGAACAAGCCTACCTAGTGACTCGTATTCCTCGCCCGCACCGACCAGAACCAAACGCGAAGGCAGGCTGCGCCGCACTCGACGGAAAGCCCGGAGCAGATAGCTGAATCCTTTCTGCTTCGTGAGTCTGCCCACCCCCAAGATGACTGGCCTCTCGCGCTCAACGGCGAACCAGGGGTGATCCACGGGCTTCTTGGCAGCGCCAAATAGCTCATCATCCACGATTGGGTTGTATATCACAGTCGCCTTGTCGCCTGACAGACCCAGGAGCCAACGGCCGCCGTCAAGGGCACCCTGGGACACGAACACGACCGCGTCAGCCCCCCGGCGATACAGCGCCCTAGCGACGAGCAGTGTCGCATACCACTTCCATTTCCGCAGTGGGGTCTGATAGCTGACGTGTGCCGACAGATGCAGTCTCTCACTGGGAATCGCGCAACTAGGACGTCCTGCCAGGAGGTTTGCGGCCACTGCTACCGCGTTAACATGCGTCTTGGCGCTGTAGAGGATGTCCGGTCTCTCCTCAACAATGACTCGGCTCAATGCCGGGAGTGCATTGCGCACGTGTCCACGCCCGATATGGTCTATCGGTACATCTCTGGGTAGTTCTTGCTGCAGAGGATGGTGGTGGCCCAATACCACCATCTTGGGGCTCACCACGGCCGGATCAAAGTGACGCAACAGCCGGCTGAGACTCCGCTCGACTCCGCCGACCGGATAGAGCGAGTCTGTGACCACCAGCGTCTTAATGGCTTCTGGTCTCACGTTCGGTATTCGAGCTCGGCTGCGTGCCTAAGACCCCAGAGCCACAGATAGGCCCTGCGGCCAAGAAAGGAGGCCAGGACGGCAGCGTAATGCCTGGACGCAAGCGGGCGCAACCACACTGCCCGGGCCAGGCAGCGCCGGGCTCTACGCGTCTGGTTCAAGGCCATATGGGCCTTGCCAAGCAGCACATACCAGTAAGAGAGCTCATCCTTCGGGACGACTGCCCCGTATCGCTCGATCAATATGCTCGCTGCCGCTTGTATGTTGGCGGCACTCCTGGATACGGAGTTGCCGGTCACGTAGTACTTCATGACGACGACCGGATCGTGTAGGGTAGCGCACACGTTGTGCATCCGGATGGAGACCTCCGTGTCCTGCAGAGCGGGCATACCTTCGTCGAAGCCTCCCACCTCCGCGAGCACATCGCGCTTGACAATCCACCTCGAAGGATACCCTACTGAAATCCCCTTGGCAACCGGCCGGTGTCGCACCTCGCTCCCGTCAGCGTTGACACGCAGGAAGTCGGAATAGATCAGGCCGACGTCGGTGTCGGCCCGGGAGCAGACGTCGAGCTGATGACGGAGCTTGTCTGGAAGCCACTCATCATCGGAGTCGAGAAAGGCGATTAATCCACCTCGAGAATGTTCAATGCCTGTGTTGCGTGCGGCGGAGCCACCTCTCCGCTCGGGGTGTCGTACGTACTGGACGCGCGGATCACGGAACCCCTTAGCCACCTGCTCGGTGTCGTCTGTCGATGCATCGTCCACCACGATCAGCTCAATATCGCGGTGAGTCTGTGCGAGCGCGCTACGAACCGCGCGCCTGAGCACCAGGGCCCGGTTGTGAGTCGGTATGACGACGCTGACTGCCGGATCAGACCTGTTCATGAGTGCCCCGCGTGCGCGGTCGGCCTTCGATCAGTCGATCTCATAGATGCGTAGCCTGGGCCCGCCGATGGGATAGGTGGACTCGACCGTGTGACCGGGCAGTTCGTAGATCAGCCTCGCGTTCTCCGCAATTCTCTCATAGACGGCCACCTCCTCTGGATATCTCTCCGAGTTGGCCACATAGCGATCGTAGATACTGCTCATCACCACGTACTGGATCATCTGCTCTGCGAGGAGACCCTCGTCCTGGAGCCTTCCGATGCTCCCGCCGGCTCTGAACAACGCATGATCCTCGTGTTGCGGATCCATCGGGGCGAGGGCCCCATCGCGGCTGACCGAGAAGAACGCAAACACATCCTTGGGAAGCTGCGGCGTGCCCGATTCCATCAACACACGGCTGCCGGGAGGGAGGTTCGCAAGCATCCACTCCCCCGCCAGCGTCCTCGTGTCCGGACCCGTTAGGGCCTGCGCCTGTGCTACGTCGGCCCGCAACAGCGGGACGGCGACAAGCGCGAGGAGGCCCACACTCAGCCAAGGCGAGATTGCCCTCGCAAGCCGCTGCCCGGCCCACCGCGCCGCCAGCCTGATCGCGTGGGCAAGGGGAATACAGAGCAGGGGAATGGCGGGGATGATCCAGCGCTCCCAACGGAGGCTATGGCAGGAAATGAACAGCATAAAGAAGACAGGCGTACTGGCTACGACTCGGTCTACCCTGCGGCCGGAACTCAGGCTACTGAGAATGCCGAGTCCAGCAAGGAGCACCCCCAGCCCACTCAATGCACTTGGCATAGGACCGACCAAATACCACAGAAGGTCTCGCAAGTAACCCTCACCGATCCCGCCCAGGTGCCTGGCCTGAGCCTCATAAGCAATGTCCGAAAGTGCGGTCTGGAAGTCCAAAAGGAGGAAGGGTGATCCCACAAAAGCGCCGGCCAGGCAAGCCACGCCACTGCCGAGCAGTCTGGTATGCTTCCGGAGGTCGTGCAACTTCCAGCGGGTTACCTCCAGGTGGCTGAGCAGGATTGGCGCTATGTAGATTGCGGCCGTGTACTTGGTTGCCACGGCCAATCCAGTCACGAACCCGGCCGCCAGGTAGTCCCGCCAGCGCCGATCCTCCAGAACGTTCAGGCAGAACCACAAGGAGACCAACAAGAGGAGGCCAATGACAATGTCCCCACGGACCAACCTGGAGTAGAGGACGTGCACTGGGCTCAAGGCCAGTACCGTGGCCGCCAGCAATCCCGTGGCGCGGCCGCCTAGCCGCCTTGCAAGCAGATAGACAGCTAGAATCGTAGCAGTGCCAAACAGGACGATGAGGATCCTACCACTCAGATAGAAGAGCGTCGGATCTCGAAAATAGAGAGCCTCGAATTCGGCAGCACTACTGTAGCTTCCCACAGCAAGCCCTGCGCAGAATTCGGCAACATAGATCATGCACAGAATGTACATAATCGTAGTGCCTGGATGGCCGAACCAGTGCGGGTTGGGGTCGTGATCGTGCAACATGCGGAGGGCGCGGCCTACCCAATGCCATTCATCGGGGTCGTACAGGCGCGGCAAGCCGAAACCGATGCCCCAGAGACGGAGCAAGAGTCCGACGATGGCCACCGCCGCCATCACCGCCTCTGTACGGAGCACGCTACCCATCCCCCCGCCAACCCTCAGCTTCACGGCTTCGACCCCCTCGTCCATTGGCGCCTAGCCTGGTCCATACCTCTTGTGCCAGCGACCGAAGGTCAGGATCATGAAGAGATATCGCCCAGAATCCTCTTTGCGCTCCATATGGTCCGTGAGAACCTGGCTCACGGCCTCAACATCGAACAGGTCGGGATTGAGGCATGCGGGATCGCGTATGGTGGCCTCGATCATCGTCCGCAGCATGCCATTCTGCCTGATAAGCTCTGACCAGTAGGGCCAGGACCGATCCGTGTAGGCAGGATGCGGGAGCTTGCGCTGGGGTAGAAGGCCCGTCTCGCGCAACAGAGTCCGGCCGCTCACGATCGACCAACCTAGCCAGACAGGCAGGTCCGGTCTCAGGTCCGTATTGGCGTCCGGGATGGTCGCCAGATTTGGCGACAACTGCTTGAGCGCTCTCCTAAGCACCCTTCCTCGAGCCCGGAGACGCGGCGGAATCGACAAGGACAGCTCCAGCAGATCATTGTCGAATACGACAGATCGCTGCGGCATGTGTGCCCTGGTGGCCAGCACCATCAGGTATCCACCAATGGACCGGAAGGAGCCGACCAGTGGATGCGCGAAGCGGTCCTGTGGATGCAGGTGCGGACGCTCCTTCAACACATCTGCCAGGGAAGTGAGGACCATCCCCCTAGCGGTTTGTCGATAGGGAGGCTGGAAGAACTCATCGAACGTCGGGAGGTAGCGAAACGCCCGCAGCGCCGCCCAGGTCTCAGCCCTGTCCGCGTCCGGTATCTCCTGCAGGCGTGGTATTCCGAACTCCCTTCCAAGAAGCGAGTTGCGTTGTTCGATCAGGCCGAGGCCCTTAAGTCTTGCATCGAAGCCGAACGCGTCCAGTAGGACGTCACACTGCGCACGTATCTCGTCAGTGAGCCCGAGCACAAGCGCGTGGTCGAATCTCTGCATGCCGTCACCGATGGCGATAGCCTCGTCGACCATGTCTGGGTAGTGATTGAATCCCCGCCTCAGAAACACGTGCTCGGCCCCCGCAGCCTGGGCCACACGCCTGGCGACGCGAACCTCTTGGTTCTCAAACTCGGACAGTGTGAAGGCTGTCAGCGGCTTCTCGGTGCTGGCCACCACCGAACGAGAGTCTATTCCTCCGCTCAACAGAATCCCGAAGCGATGGTCCCCTCGCGTCTTCCTGGCAACCGCCTCTCGGAGACCGTGGGCCAGAGCCTCTACGTAATGCTCCTCCGACTGCGTGTGCTCTCCAGATTCTGGCACCCAGTACCGGACCAGTGAGCACTTCCCATCTCGGAAGCGCAGGGCTGTAGCAGGGGGGAGCGCTTTGACCGCTTCGTAGTAAGTATGATCCCACAGGACTCGGCCCAGGGCGAAATACTCGAACACCGTCCTCAGGTCGAGATTCCGAGGTATAGCTGGATGTCTCAGTAGCGGCCGGAGCTGGGTACCGAACAGTATCCGGTCATCCCCGGCGTGGTAGAAGACGGGATAGGAAGAGACCCTGTCGCCAACCAACAGCAATTCGCGAGACTCATGGTTGTAGAGCATCAGGGCGAACGAGCCGTTCAGCATGGCAAACGCATCCTTGCCATACTCCTCGTAGAGATGCAGGCAGTACTCGGCATCGTTGTCCGCGAGACAAAACTGGTGCCCTCGGCGCTGGAGCGATCGCCTTTCCCGCTCGTAGTCGAAGACCTCACCCTCCATGACGATGCACAGGTCGCCGTCCTCGCCGAAGATAGGCTGAGGCTCGGGATTCAGGACACCGTGATGGACCCTCGTCACGCCTAGGCAATCTCTGCATAGGGTCTCCACCAGATCTCCCCTGCCAAAGGCGATGTCCTGAGACATGCCGGCCAGAAGACAGCTGGTGCTGCCGCGGGCCAATGGCTGCGCCGACACAATACCGGCAAACCCTGTCATGTCGTTGGTCTTGGCATCAGCTGGCTCCGAGTCTGTGGTGGTGTTCAGTCACGGTTGTGGCAGCTTCGTAGTCAGGGGAGACCGGCCTCCCACTCACCTCGCTCTAAGCTGGTCCGTACCGCTTATGCCACCAGCCAAACGTCAGAAGCTGGAAAAGCCAGCGTCCATGGTCCTCCCGGCGCTGCATGTGGCGCTCCAGGATCGCGATGGCAGCTTCGCGGTCGAAGAGGTCAGGATTGAGGCATTCAGGATCGCGTATCGTGGTCTCAATCATCGTCCTGAGCTTGTCATTGTGCCTTATGAGCCCGGACCAATACGGCCAGGACCGGTGGGTGAAGGCAGGGTGAGGCACCTTCGGTCGGGGCCAGGCTCCGAGGTCCCGGAGGGCGATTCTACTACTGACTAGAAACCACTCCAGTCCCACGGCAAGATCGGCCCGAAAGCCTGTGTTGGCGTTTGGGATAGCGGCCAGCTCAGGGGAAATCCGCTTCAGGGCCTTTCTCAGGACCCGCGCCTTTGCCCGCAAACTGGGGGGGATGGAGAGCGCCACGGACCAGAGATCGTTGTCCGCGATGACCGACCTCTGACCCATGTGAGCTCGAACAGCGAGAGGCATCAGTTGTGACCCCTTTGAACTCAGTGATCCCACCAAAGCATATTCAATCCGGTCTTGGGCATCGTCTGCCACTGCCTGGTTGGCTACGGTGATCAGCGACGCGAGCAGCGCGTCACCGAGGGGCCTGGCATACTGCGGCCGGAACAGGGGGATTCCTGCCATCCCCCCCCTGTATGCCCGTGTCTTCGCCCAAATGTCCAGGCTAGCAACTGTCGAGACGTTGGCCAGCTTCGAGGTGTGATACGGTCTCCCAAGTAATGCCCGTCGCACGTGCACCAGATGTGAGCCCTCTAGAGCAGAGTCAAAGTTAAGCGCATCCAGGAGAACGTCGCAGCGAGACCGGATCTCCGGGATCAAGCCAAGGACGAGCGCATGGTCGAACCGATGCATTCCGTCTCCAATGGCAACGGCCTCCTCAACGAGGTTGGGATAGTGGTCAAACGTGCGCTTAAGGAAGATGTGCTCGCACCCGCAGAGCCCCGCCACGCGCCTGGCGATCTTGACCTCTCGATTCTCGAACTCAGCCAGAGTGAAAGCTACTAGAGGACGATCCGCGCACGCTAGCACCGTTCGCGAATCTATGCCGCCACTCAGGAGAAGGCCTAGTCGGTGTTTCCCACGGGTCTTCCTGATGACGGCGACCTTCAGAGCGCCCGCGAGGGCTTCCGCATAGGCTGACTCGGGCTGGTCCTGGTTTCCGTACGTCGCCGTCCAGTACCGCGCCGACTCCTGCTCGCTGTCCCCTACCCGAACCACGGTTGCGGGGGCAAGCGCGGATACACCTTGATAGTAGGTATGACCGGGAAGCACGCGGCCTAGTGCAAAGAACTCGAAGACGGCCTGAAGGTCCAGAATCCGCGGAAGCTTTGCGAATCGCAGCAGGGGACGAAGCTGTGTACCAAACACTGTGTGCGGCACGCCGCTGTAGAGGTAAAGCGGGTAGCTGGCGAAACGGTCGTTTGCGAGAATGATCTCCCGCCTGCCGGCGTCGTGGAACAGAAGCGTGAACGACCCATTCAGCCTCGGAAACGCATCGTCGCCATACTCCTCGTACAGGTGGAGACAGTACTCGGCATCGTTGTCAGGGAAGCGAAACCGGTGCCCGCGGTTCTCGAGCAACCGCCGCTCCCGGTCGTAGTCGAAGACCTCGCCGTCCATCACGACGCAAACCGAGCCATCCTCGTTGAAGATTGGCTGGGCTTCGGGGTTCAGCACACCATGGTGCACTCGAACCACGCCAAGGTGGTCGCCGATCCAGGTTTCGGTTATGCTGCCGGTGGCGTATGCTATCTCCTCGCCCATTTCCGCAAGCAGCGCACAAGTGCTGTCTGGATCGAGACGGCTAGCGGCGAATATTCCCGCGAAACCGCTCATTCATCGTCCCCCTAGCGATCGGGCAACTTCCTGCACCAGCCGGTACTCGGACAGTCGGGGCTGGACCAAGCAG
>JASFVG010000006.1:0-31950 GCA_050049955.1 Anaerolineae bacterium
TTTCAAGAGACCCTCCTTGTTCAGACCGACAGACCTGGTCCCCGAAGGTGATGGCCCGCGTATTCGCCCGTCCACCTCACGTCAACCTCTGCGAATCTTGTCTCCTCATCGTACGCCGCGGCCTCATCCCCGACAGCCTCAACGCCTGGTTCCACCGCCCAGACCGGTCCCTGATCGTATACGGCGACGGCAGATCCTTCCTCGCCTGAAGCTCAGCCAAGCGCAGCGACCGCCGCGATTCTGGCGCGCACTCCCGCGGCCCGTCACTGCTGACCCGAACGGTGGGGCCGAAGGGGTCAGTCCTGCTTACTCAGCTCTTGCACCGCATCTAGGATCGCGTCCGTGTACCCCTTGCAGCGCGCAAGGTCTTGCAACACAGCAACTCCCACTTCTTCTGCGGACTCCACCACGACATCGCCTATCCCAAATGGGCGTTCAATGAGGGACTGGCGCGTTGCCACGCCCTGAATGCGCCCAATGGGAATCATCTTGCGTGGCCGGGACAGGATGCCGCGCTCTACCAGTAGATGCTCCGACCCCAACGTGTAGCGTGTGAACAGCCGTTGGAGAAGGGCAAGGAATACACGAACGCCAAATGCCGCCGCCACGAGGGCCAGGATAAGGTTGGCTAGGCTGACGACAAAAGGGTCCCCGGCGATGGAGGCGTTGAAGACGGCGATCAACGCTGCGAAGACGCCGGCACCTATGAAGCCCCAGATCAGCACAGGCACGAGTGATGGACGGACCCTGAAGAGGTAGGTTCTCGACCGCGCTTCGGCGCCCATCCCCATCGCCGTGATTGCATTCTCGTGTGCGGGATCCAGCTCGAGCACACGTCTCAGGCAATCCTGTCTCCGCTCGTCATCCGTGACAGCGAGCGAGAGCAGGTACCAGGCCTGCACGTTATTGGGATCACAATTGACAATGGACGTGAGGATCACTCGCGCTGCCCGCTGATTACCCTCGGTCAGGCAGGCATCGGCTTGGTGCACAGCCGTTTCCGTCCAGTCTGGCCCCCTTGCTTCCCTGGACTGCAACCATTCCAGCCTCTTGCGGGCATCGGCGTTCTCCGGGTTGATCTCGAGCACCTTCTCCAGGCAGAACCGGCGGAGCTTGCTTGTCTCCACCGCTCTGCTCATCCACAGCCACGCCTGCTCGTTGCGCTCGTCCTGTTCTAGGACCCGGAGCAGGAGCAAGCGAGCTTCCTTTCTGCGCCCTTCTCTGACCGCAGCGATACCTTTGCTCAGCTTGTCGTCAGCTCCCGTATTCATAGTGCCTCCGGCTGGCTCTTGACCTCACCGGCAATCCCGGCCCGCTGTCTCGCGCCTATCTAGGGATCCTCGCGGCAGCTCAGTCCAGCTCCAGTCCATCCATGGCCCCATCTCTGCCGACAGGGACGATGCCAATGCCACACTTCTCTACAAGCGGCGCCCTGCGCCATTGGTCGGCCAGAGCACGGAACTTCGGAGAGAGCGGCACTGCCACGATCAGCTTGTAATGAGCTGCAACCCGCTACACCGTCAGTATCTGTCCAAGCGCCTGTCGGAGCTTTGGGTATTCTCTACTTCCCGGCTTCTTGATCAGTGGGCCGCCCTTGCATTCGGCACGCACCTGTTTGCCGCCCACCCGAGTCACGACGTCTCCCTCGCCCGACCTTGAGTGGACCCGTAGTTGGTGTGATTCGCTCTCGTAGCGCCCTTGCCACGGGTTCTTGCCCTCCTGCTCCAGCTGACTCCAGCCATGCTCCCGGAGGAACTGCCCAATCGGAAAGATCTGCGATCTACCAACGCGGACCTGGGCGCCGTCGATGGCCACGCTGACAGAATCCTCCTGCCCCTCCAGCTGCATCAGATGGAAGGCTAGACGCAGGCTCACCTCGGCCTCGGCCATGCGATCCTCTGGAAGCTTGTATACCACGAAGGCCCCCTCCTCCAGCACCACCTACGGCCAACCCAACAAGCAGCACGCCACGCCGTTCTCGCCGGCGGGCGGGCCCCGTGCCACAATCCCCTTCGCCAGGGCGGCCCGTTTCCGCCGTGCTCACAGCCTCGGACTGGTCAGAGTCGCGAGGCTTCTTCTTTTCCTAGTATATCAGCCCCGCTCACGAGCGCAAGTCCCCGGCCGTTGTCCGCCATACAGTTGCCGCTGACGGCGGATGCTCCGGTCCAAAGGGTTTGACTTCCCGCCTGGGATGTTGTATACTTGTATATAGAACTATGACCTCGCCTCCACTATCAGCCGCCCAGGTGAACGACGGATGCAAAGCCTGACCCGTGATAGACCCCGAAAACGGGTGATAGATCGCCGCGTTCCGAGGAGGCCCTCGTGAGTACGAGATTCGTGCTGCGAGAACTGAGCAGGTATCAGCTGGGCACGTTTGCCGACATCATCTTCCGGAACGCCATCCTGTACCCCGACTGTGAGGCCTTCGTGTGCGGCCCCGAAAGGGTGACCTTCGCCGGTTTCAACGAGCGGGTGAACCGGCTCGTCCACGGCCTCCACTCGCTGGGCATGGAGAAGGGCGACATCATCGGGATCCTGTCGTGGAACAGCCTGGAGTACCCCGAGGTCTTCGGCGCGGCTATGAAGGGCGGATTCGTCCTGGCGCACTTCAATCCCCGCCTGAAGCCCGGGGAGCTGGTTCACGTGGTCAACGACGCCGGTCCCAGGGTCCTGTTCCTCGGCTCTGAGCTCCGTGAGACCGGCTCCAACATCCGGGATCAGCTCCCGACAGCGGAGTCCTTCGTGACGTTTGGTGATCCAGATGGATGGATGGTAGGGTACCGGGGACTGCTGGAAAGCCAGCCGGGGGAGGAGCCGGACCCCGTCGTCGGCGAGGAGGATCCGCTGGTGATCTTCTACACCAGCGGGACGACGGGGATTCCGCGTGGCGCCATCTACTCGCACCGCCAGAAGATGGAGAATGCCACCATCAAGGCGCTCGATATCGGGGCACGATTGGGTGACCGGCACCTGGTCGTGCTGCCCATGTTTCACATCGGCGGAGACAGCCACATCTGGCCGTTCTTCCTCGTGGGGGGGTGCAACGTCATCGTGCCGCGGCACGCCCTCGATCCGGCGCAGTCCCTGAAGGTCATTGCAGAGGAGCGGATTACCGACCTTCACATCGTCCCGACACAGCTCATAGCGATTCTGAACCTGCCAGACATAGAGGCGTACGATCTCCGCTGCCTGAGGAGGATATGGTATGCCGCATCCCCCATGCCGACGGAGGTACTGAGACGGGGGCTCTCGCTGCTCGGCCCCATCTTCATCCAGGGCTACGGGCAGACAGAATCTGGGCCCGACGTGTCGATCCTAACCATGGCGGATCACATCTGTCCAGAAGACGGCCCTGGCGGGGAGAAGGTGCTGGCTTCCTGTGGGCGCCCGTGCATCCGGGCCCACGTTCGAATCGTCGATGAGGAGGGGCGTGACGTCGAGGCAGGCACCATCGGGGAGATCATCGTCGAGAGCAACAGAATCATGTCTGGCTACTGGAAGAAGCCCGACGAGACGGAGGAGGCGATTCGGGACGGATGGCTCTACACGGGTGATCTGGGATACTACGACGAGAGGGGATTCATCTACATCGCCGACCGCAAGAAGGACATGATCATCACCGGAGGGGAGAACGTGTATCCCAGAGAGGTAGAGGAAGTTCTCTACAGACATCCGGCCATCCACGAAGTCGCCGTCATCGGTGTCCCCGACTCCTATTGGGTGGAGAGAGTTCACGCCCTCGTAGTCCCCAGAGGGGACGCTCATGCGGCGGAGGAGGACATCATCGCGTTCTGCCGGCGTCACATCGCCCACTACAAAGCGCCAAGAACCGTGGAGTTCGTGGAGTCGCTTCCCAAGAACCCTCAGGGCAAGATACTGAAGAAGGACCTCCGGGCGAGATACTGGGGGCGGCCGTCGCCGGACGCGTGATGGGAGGCTGGAGATGTTCAGGAATGTATACGTTCCCTACAAAGGATACTGGAGCTCGCCTTTCTGCCGCTGGCAGGGATCGCTGCAAAACGAGCATGCCGTGGAGCTGGCGGCTGCCACGGCGAAACGGTTCTTCGGATTGCGCGATATCACGCCGGACATCTTCGATGGCATCGTCTTCGGTGCCACCGTTCCCCAGAGGATGTGGTTTTTCGATGCCCCCTGGTTCGCCACGCTGATCGGAAACCCCAACATAGGCGGTCCCCGGGTCGCCCAGGCGTGCGCCACCTCCACGGTGTGCGTCAATTATGCCGCAACTTGCATCGAGGTAGGAAACAGCGCAACCGTGCTGGTGGCTACCTGTGACCGGACGTCGAACTGCCCCAACATCCTGTGGCCGAACCCTTCAGGCCTGGGCGGGAAGCCGGACTTCGAGAGCTGGATGGTGGACGGGTTCATGTTCGAACCGACCGGCGACACCGGCCCCCTGGGCACGGCCAACAACGTTGCAAGGGAGCGCGGCATCACCCGGGAAGAATCGGACGCCCTGGTTCTCGACCGATATATGAAGTACACGATGTCAACGGCGGAGGACCGCGGATTCCAGAAACGGTATATGCTGGGCGTGGAAGTCAGACTCTCCGAGAAGAAGACCGCGCTGGTGGAAGAGGACGAAGGGATCATCCCCTGTACCGCCGAGGGCCTGGCAGGGCTGAGACCCGTCGTCCCAGACTCCATCATCACCGTCGGCGCTCAGACTCACGCGGCCGATGGGAACGCTGGTATGATCGTCACCACCAAGGAGAAAGCGGATGAGCTTTCCGCCGACGAGGCGGTGAGTGTACGAATCCTCTCTTACGGATTTGCGCGCGCCAGGAAAGCCCACATGCCCGAGGCCCCGGTCCCGGCATCGAGGCAGGCATTGGAGAGAGCGGGCATCACGGTGTCCGATCTTGCGGCGGTCAAGACCCATAACCCGTTCTCCGTCAACGACATCGTCATGAGAACAGACATGGGCATCGACGACAGGATGTTCAACAACTACGGATCCTCTCTCATCTACGGACATCCTCAAGGACCCACCACCATGAGATTGGCGATCGAACTGATCGAGGAGCTGGTTCTGAGAGGGGGCGGTTATGGACTGCTGGCCGGTTGCGCGGCAGGCGATTCAGGGGCCGCTCTGGTTATCAGGGTGGATTAGGGAGAATTCGAATGTACAGAGACGACAGCCTCTACCCAAGCTTCTACAATCCCTTCCTCATTCGTCCCACCCGGCCGATGCCCGACGAGATGGCGGTGATCGGCGCCGGGAATGTCGGGGCGGATATCGCCTACTTCTTCCGGACCGGCATTCCCGAGACGAGACTGTACCTGGTCGATGTGGTCGAAGATGCTCTCGCGAAGGCGAAGGAGCGGTTCGAGGGCTACGCACAGAAAGGGGTGGAGAAGAAGAAGCTCCGCCCGGAGAAGGTGGAAGCCGTCCTGGGCAATATCGTGTACACGACGGACTATAATAGCCTTGAGAAGTGCGGCCTGGTAATTGAAGCGGCAACGGAAGACGTGGAGCTGAAGAAGAGCATCTTCTCGCAGCTCGAATCGATTGTCGCGGATGATGCCATCATGACGTCGAACACGAGCGGCATTCCGGCGGATCAGATCTTCAGCCATTTGAAGCACCCGGAGAGGACCACGGTTACACATTTCTTCGCACCGGCGTGGCGTGGCATAGGGGTCGAGGTCATCAACTGGAAAGGCGCAGACAAGCGTGTCATCGATTTCCTTCTCTGGTTCATGGCCCAGACTGGCAAAGCGCCGGTGGTCACCCGGAATGTCTTCTCCTTTCTACTTAACCGGCTGTTTGAGACCTGGGTAAGCGAAGCCGCGTGGATGCTGGAAAAGGCAACGTGCAGAGAGATCGACTATGTCAGCGAGGAGTTTCTCCGCGCCGGGTCTTTCTATGTGACGGGCGTGGGCGGCGGCAATCCGCTGACATTCGCGTCCCAGACGCGCCGAGTGGCTGAAAGCCCCGCCTATGCGCCGACCCGTTACCTGTTGTCTGTCGCTCAATGGGCTTTCAATAGACCCGGCACACAGGTCGACGTAGCCCCTGCGCTTGCGGAGTGGATCCGCATGCGCTTCCTGGGCACTGTCTTCTCCCAGGCTTTCGATATCGCGGACAGGCATATTGGCACCCGCACGGATCTCAACTTCGGCAGCGTGATCGCACTCGCGTATAGGAAGGGCGTATTTGACTTCATGGCTGATCTGGGTCCTGAGAAGGTTACCAGCATCATGCAGGAGTTCGATGCCGAGCGCCCCGGTTTCCCTCAACCCACAAGACCCATCGAAGAGTATCTGGAATTCCCGCGGGACATCCTGGTGGACCAGATGGAAGGGGTTACCATCCTCACCATCCGGAGGCCCCAGGTGGCCAATGCGCTGAGTGACCACACCTGCAACGAGATACTCGCCGAGCTCAAGAAAGGTGCGGAAGATCCGTCCGTCAGAGGATTTGTGATCACCGGCTACGGCCTCAGGGCTTTCTGCGCCGGCGCAGATATCGGCGGGTTCGTCGCTACCTTCGGCAACCACGAAAAGGGCCAGGCATTGTCACGCGGAAACTCGGAAGTCCTGGAAGCCATCGACGGGTCAGAAAAGCCTGTTGTTGCCGCTCTCAACGGGCTGGCCATGGGAGGCGGCACCGAACTGGCCATGCGGTGCCACAGTGTTGTGGCCTTGGAAACGGCATTTCTGCAGCTTCCGGAGATCAGGTTGGGGATGATACCCGGGATGGGCGGCGTCGTCATCCCGTATCGCAAATGGCCACAGGCCGCGGCGAAATTCCACGCCATGATCGGCAAGGCCGAACGAATGACGGTGGAAGAGGCGGTGGAGATCGGCGTCGTGAACAAGACCGCATCGAGCTTCCCCGATCTGATTGAAGCCGCCATCGCCGAGGTGGACAGACTCCAGGGGAGTATACCCAGGATTACCGAGGGGCCGGTTGAGATTCCCCCGTTCACTGTCCCTGAAGCCCCGATGGCCGGGGATCTTCCACTCAGCAAGGAGATCCTGGGCATCATCGCCGGGGCGATCAACAAGGCCGCACAGGCGAGGACGCTGGGGGAAGCCCTGGAGATTGCCTATCTGGCGGCCGGCGATGTGTCCTGTGCCAAAGACTGCAAGGAAGGGGTCACTGCATTCCTGGAGAAGAGAGAACCCGACTTCAGCAAGTAGCCGCGATACTGCTGATACTGTGGGTACCCGGGGATCGATACTGAGCAGCCCGGGGAAGCTTCAGCAAGCGCTTCCCTCTTTGGCGCCCCTCCAAGCACGAGCGTTGGTCCTAGATCTAGCAGGTCTATCTTCAGGTTCTGCTATGCGCACCGTCGGTGCGCCGCCGACTCCGGCGTCGATCAGCATCTGTTCTGCGCTCGCAGGAGCGCCTCCTGAGAACAGAGGAAAGGAGTAGACAGATGCCTGTCTCTGTGCTCAAGGATGTAACAGTCATCGAATGCGCTATCTATGTCACCGGCCCCTACGCTGCCGCGCTGTTGGCCGATCTAGGTGCGCGAGTCATCAAGATCGAAGCCCCACCGGACGGGGATCCCTACCGTTACTTCGCCCCCGGTGAGTACTATAGTCCGAACTTTGCGCATCTCAATCGCAGCAAACAGAGCATCTTGTTGGATCTGAAGGCGCCCGAAGGCAAGAAGATCTGCCTCGACCTGGCCCGAAAGGCCGATGTCTTCATCGAGAATTTCCGTCCCGGCGTCGCCGAGCGCCTCGGCGTAGACCACGAGGCCCTGCGAGCCCTGAACGCCAGACTGATCTACTGCTCCATTTCCGCTTTCGGGCAGTCCGGCCCCTACGCGGAGAAGCCGGGTTTCGATACCCTGGGCCAGGCCATGAGCGGACTGCTGCGTCTGCTGTCCGATCCTGAAGAGCCAAAGATCATGGGTGTTGCCCTATCGGATTACCTGACAGGGTTTTCTGCCGCCTACGGGGTTCTTGCCGGATTGCTGGCGCGGCAGGTGTCCGGTGAGGGCCTGAGAGTGGATACCTCGCTGTTGCAGGCGACGCTGTCGTTCATCGGAGAGACCGCTGCCGGCTATTTCGCCACCGGCACGGTTCCCGATCGTATCGACAGAGTCAAGAACAGTCACGCGTTCGCAGTCGTAGCGAGGGATGATCTGCCCCTGGCAATCCACTGCTCGGTACCGGAGAAGTTCTGGCTCGGGCTCTTGAAGGCCACGGATCGAATGGACATTGCGGAAGATACAAGGTTCAAGACTCGAGACGACCGGCGCCGCAACTTCGAGCACCTGGAGAAGGAGCTGGCTCCGACTTTCGCGACCAAGGACCGGGAAGAATGGCTACGTCTTCTGGAAGAGAACGATGTTCCGGCGAGCCCGCTATACAACATGAAAGAAGTCCTAGAAGACCCACAGGTGCACCATCTCGGCATAACGGAAGAAGTCGAGCACCCGAAGACGGGCAAGGCGAAGTTCGTCGGGGGGCCCGTACACTACGAAGGTCTGCCTGCAGAAAAACCCGGGGCGCCGCCACTTCCGGGAGAGCACACGGCTGCAATCCTAGCGGAACTCGGCTACAGCAGGGCCGACATCGAAAGACTCTCGAAGACAGGCGCCATTCATCTGCCGGAAAGAACCTAGGATGGGCGGCGGGACTGGGATCTTTGAGTATCGTGTAGGAGCCGCAGGGGCAAGAAGCCCTGTCTTGCGGTTCGCAAGAAGAAGAGAGTGAACTTCAATCTCCCGGCTGGCAGTGTAACCCGAGCCCTGGCTAGCCTGGCGCGCAAGCGGGGGATCGAACTCGATCCTCACGGATGCTATGGCGTATGCGATATGTGCGTATCGCTGCGGCGCCGGTTCGCGGGACCGTGGGCGACGCGCACGCGGGCGCCGCTGCTATAGCCCGCTGTGCGCAGCCCCGCCCCCTGGCGGGTCGTGGCAGTGCCCAACGTGTATAGAGTAGCCCATGCGGAGCAAGGACAAGCACGGAGGGAACCATGAAGGCCCAAACCGTCGTTACCCTGTTGCTCTCTGGAGCGCTGCTCTTTCTCCCGTCGTCCGTGCCGACGGCGGGGGCTGCGGGCACGAGCCCGGTGACGGGTGCACCCTGGTTCACCGCCGAGGTCGACACCGACGGTGACACCGGCCGGTACGTCTCCGTGGCCTACGACCCGCTCACCAGCGGGACCTATGTCAGCTACTATGACGCGACCAACCAAAAACTGCGCATTGCGCGGGACGACCGCGCGACCAGCAACTGTGGCCCGGGCGACGAGTGGTACTGCAAAACGCTCGACGGCGACGCCGCCGACGTGGGCAGGTACAGCTCGATCGCGGTGCGTCCGGACGGCAACGGGATGGGCATCGCCTACTATGACGCGGTCAACGGCGCTCTCAAGTACCTCGAGTTTGACAACCCCCACCTCTGGGTCTACAGCATCATCAGCGTTGACAGGGGCATCGCGCCGGTTTCCTCCACCGGCCTCTACACGTCCCTCCGATACAATGGTCCAGACCAGCCGGTCATCGCCTACTATTTCGACAACCCGAGCCCCGGCGGCGCAGACGCATTGATGCTGGCCTACTATTCCTGGGCGAGCGGCAACTGTGTGAATGGCGATGATCCTGATGCATGGCGGTGCGAAACCATCATCACCGGTGAGGGCGTGGGGCAGTATGCCTCCCTGTTCATACAGGGTGAATGGAACTCTCATGTTGCCTACTATGACGGTGGAAACGGGGATCTGTGGTATGCCACTTCCGTCGGCGAGGGAAACTGTGGCCCCTACGGGAACGACTGGGTCTGCTACCCCGTGTCCGTGAGCGGAGACGTGGGCAAGTATGCTTCCCTATACGTCGACAGCGGCGGCCACTTTCATATCGCCTACTACAGCGCCACCGACGACGCGCTGATGTATGCAACGAATGCGGTCTCGAGCGGGAACTGCGGTCTCCTGAACTCGGCCCAGTGCGACGAGATCGACGCTATGCCACAGGACTATCACCCGCTGGGGATATCGATCGCCGAGGACGCCGCCGGTTACCCGATCATCGCCTACCAGGGGGAATACGGTTCGCTCAAGATCGCGCGCCCGCTCGAGGCGCTGGGCATGCCTCCCGGCGCCGGCAACTGCGGCCCAGAGGTGGGCCTCTTCACGACGTGGCATTGCGAGACCATCGACCCATACGTGAGCAAGTTCAATTTCAGCTACCGCAACGGGGATTACGCCTCGATCGCGGTTAGCCCTACCGGACTGGCGACCATCGCCTACTATCGCCCGTACACCCATGTCGAACCCGACGATGGGAACTTGGCAATCGCCCGCCAGCGACTCCAGGTCTACCTGCCGCTGACGCTCAAGAACCAATAGTACGCACCACCGCACCGGAACCATCTCCTGCCCCCGCGCGTCCGAGTGGTCGGAACCTGATCAGCTGGGATCAGGCAAGGTTCGATCCCGAGGCAGTGATCCAGAGGAATGATGCGGTCTGGTCTCTGAATGGTAGGGAGCTGGTAGTAGACTCTGTCGGGCACAAGGATTCGGTGCTGCTGCCTCACAGCCTGCGAGTGCATCCGCAGCCAGTAGGCGAACTCCAGCGCACTTGTATCGACGCACAGCGTCGCTACTTGGGTCACAGCCATAGCGCTACCTCTCACGCTTGGCGGTCGAAGGTCTACGGTGGACAATCCGGTTGCCGAACCGTCGGCCCCGATTTGTCCACGACCAAGCGCTGTCCGACCGTGGGGGCTTTTGGTACTCCAGCCCTTCCGTCCTGGGGTGCAAGGGCAAACACTGCGAAGAGGTCAAACCCTTGCGACTTGCGTCCAAGGCTACCAATGAAGAGGAGGCCTATCTGTAGAGAAACCCGGGCCCCCGCCACTTCCGGGCGAGCACACGAATACAATCCTCGCCGAACTCGGCTACAGCTGGGCCGAAATCGAAAGACCCTCGAAAACAGGCGCCATTCAGCTGCAGGCACGAACCTAGGATGGAGGGCGGGACTACGACCTTCCAGCTTCGCGTAGAAGCCACACATGCAAGAGGCCTTAAGGGTCATTGTGATCGGTGTTTCCCTACGGATGGGATGTTGCTTTTCTGCATAGCTCGCGTGACCTAGACCCCTCCGCGAGGGGCGTGAGCATCGGAGATAGCGGGACTAGAGATGGAAACCCTGTGGAGGAATTGATGGAAGAGACCAAGGTAAGAACCGTCTGTCGAAGCTGTCATGGCGGGTGCGGCGTCATCGCTTACGTGAAGGACGGCAAGGTCGTCAAGGTTGAGGGCGACCCCGATTCTCCGATAAGCCACGGCACGATGTGCACGAAAGGTCTGGCCATCACCCAGTTGGCGTACCATCCAGACCGGGTCCTCCACCCGATAGAGAGGACCGACAAAGGCTGGGAGAGGATCTCGTGGGACGAGGCCCTGGATACATGTGTCGCCAAGTTCAATGAGGTGATCGAGAAGCACGGCCCGGAGGGCATTGTTGTCGGCCAGGGAACCGGCAGGGACTATGAGAGCCATTTCTCCCGGTTCGGCAACCTGCTGGGCACGCCTAACATCCTCACGGCAGGGCATATGTGCTACCTCTCCCGGATAGGCGCCTGCCTGATCACTTGCGGAAGTCTACCGGCCTGCGACTATGAGAATAGCCCCCGGTGCATTGTCATGTGGGCCTGCAACCCCCTGTGGACCAACCCGGACGAGTACAAGGGGGCGCGATTCTGGGACGCCTTCGAGGCAGGGGCCAAGCTCATCTGCATTGATCCTCGGAAGTCGTTCTACGCCGGGAAGGCGGACGTCTGGCTCCAGATAAGGCCGGGCACCGACGCGGCCATGGCCTTGGGCTTCCACAGGGTGATCATTGAGGAGGAGCTCTACGACAAGGCGTTCGTCGACCAGTATGTCAACGGGTGGGACGCTTTTGTGCAGAGGGTCATGAGCCACTATCCGTTGGACCGCGTGGAGAAGATCACCTGGGTGGATCAGGACCTAATTCGAAAGGCCGCCAGGCTGTACGCCACGACGAAGCCGGCCGGCATCCACTGGGGTGTGCCGACCGAGCAGAACCTCAACGCGACCGACTACACCCGCTCCGTGGTAGGCCTTATGGCCATAACCGGCAACCTGGATGCTGCCGGTGGGAATGCGCTACGCTCGAGGCCCCCCTGTAGGAACCTCTCGGAGTTCTCCGCGCACACGGCATTACCCCCTGAGCAGAGGAAGAAACGCCTCGGCGGCGAACAATACAAGCTGGCGGCCAGAATGACGATCAACACCCCGAAACCGGTGTGGGATGCTATGTTGACCGGGGAGCCCTATCCGGTAAGGGCAGGATACCTGATCGGGACCAACCCGCTGTTGACGCGGGCGAATGCTCGGGAGGTGTACAGGGCGCTGAGCAGCCTCGACTTTCTGGTCGTGCAGGATTTCTTCCTCACGCCAACAGCGGAACTGGCCCACATCTTCCTCCCCGCCGGTACCTGGCTCGAGCAGAATCACGTGGCGGACAACTGGAAGTTCCACGGCTACGTGCTGGCACGACAGAAGGTCGTCGAGATCGGCGAATGCTGGCAGGACCACAGGATCTTCATGGAACTAGGCAAGAGAATGGGCCAGCAGTGGTGGGATACCGTCGAAGATGCCCTCGATTGGCTGCTGGAGCCGTCGGGACTGACGTGGGAGGCGTTCAAGGAGGTCGGCTATCTCCACGGAGAGCAGAGCTACCTCAAGTACCGAGACAAGGGCTTCAAGACCCCGACGGGGAAGGTCGAACTTTACTCCACCATCCTCGAGAAATGGGGGCGCGATCCCCTGCCCAAGTACGCGGAGATAGCGGAAAGCCCCTACTCAACACCCGAGTTGGCCAAGAAGTACCCCTACATCCTGAACTCAGGGCTCAGGAACGCGCCGTTTTTCCATTCAGCGAATCGACAGATCCCCTGGCTCAGGGAGATCAGGCCAGATCCCCTCATGGAGCTTCATCCCGAGACGGCCGAGAAGCATGGTATCAAGGAGGGCGATTGGGTCTGGATCGAATCGCCCCGGGGGCGGATCAAACAACGGGCGAGGCTGAACGAGGGCATCGATCCCCGAGTGATCGCGGCCGAACACGCCTGGTGGTACCCGGAGATCAAGAGTCCAGATCATGGCTGGGAGCTTTCCAACGTCAATATCCTGACTGACAACTCACCTGAATCGACGGATCCGGTGATGGGGTCTACGAGCCTAAGAGTCCTGCTGTGCAACATTTCGCGCTGCGAGGACGGACTGGAGAATTGAGATGGGCAAGATAACCCTGCTGTTCAACGAACACAACTGCAGCGGCTGCCATGCGTGTGAAGTGGCCTGCAAGCAGGAACACGGGCTGGGTGTTGGCCCGAGGGTGGTGAGGGTCCTCGAGAAAGCACCCGTGTTCAAACCACTTTACTGCCACCACTGCGAGGACGCCCCCTGTGTGATAGCCTGCCCAGAAGATGCCATCACCACGGACCCGGATACCGGCGTGGTTCTCCACAGCAATCACGAATGTGATGGCTGCGATGCCGTGGAGGGGCAGTCTGGAGCGGAGAAACAGGACACCTCTTCCTGCAAGGTGGCTTGCCCGGCGCACATCAATGTCCAAGCATACGTCAACTTAGCTGGTAAGGGGAAGTTCCGGGAGGCGATCCAGGTCATTAAGGAATCGAGCCCCTTCCCGTCCGTCTGCGGGAGGGTCTGCCATCACCCTTGTGAGTCAGCCTGCATCCGGGGTCAAGTCGACGATCCGGTGGCCACCCGGACGATCGAGCGTTATATCGCCGACCTGGACTTGAAGGCAGAGAACCGCTATACGCCGCGGATCAAAGATCGCAAGGAAGTGCCGGTCGCCATCATAGGCTCCGGCCCTGCCGGCCTGAGCGGTGCCTACTATCTCGCCAGAGAAGGCTACGAAGTGACGGTGTTCGAGAAGGACACCGTGCTCGGCGGGATGCTCACCCTGGGCATCCCGTCCTACCGTCTCCCTCGCAACGTCGTGGAGGCCGAGATCCAGCTGCTCCGCGACATGGGTGTGACGATGACGACCGGCGTGGAGGTTGGCGTAGACAGGACCATAGCCGAGCTGCGGGACGAGGGATTCAGGGCCTTCTTTATGGCCATAGGCGCGCAGGAGTGCGTCCAACTGGGCGTCGCGGGTGAGGATCTGGAGGGCGTCTATACCGGACTCGACTTCCTGCGCCAGGTCAACTTGGAGGAGCCGGTCACCCTCGGAGATGACGTGGCGGTCATCGGCGGAGGCAACGTCGCCATGGACGCGGTGAGATCAGCGCGGAGAATGGGCTCGAAAAACGCCTTCATCATCTATCGCCGGGGCCTGGAGGAGATGCCTTCGAGACCCGAGGAAGTCGAGGAATGCCTGGAGGAACGCATTCCCATCAACACCCTGACTCAGCCCCTGCGATTCATTGGAGAAGACGGTCGGGTGCAGGCGATCGAGTGCATTGGGATGAGGTTAGGCGAGCCCGATGCGAGCGGGCGGCGGAGCCCCGTACCGATCCCCGGAACGGAATTCGAGATCGAGGTGGATAGCGTCATCACAGCTCTGGGACAGGAGACAGACTGGGCCTGTTTGACCCCCGAGTGCGCCTGTACCCTGACCGACTGGGGCACCATGGACGTTGATCCGCTAACGCGTCAAAGCGACGATCCCGATATCTTCGCAGGTGGCGATGCGACGAGAGGGCCAGCCAGCGTCATTGAGGCCATTGCAGATGGGAGAGAGGCGGCCGTATCCATTGACCGCTACCTCAGGGGCCTGGACCTTCGCCTGGGTCGAGGTGCCCCCTTGAGGGCCATCACCGAACCCCAGAAGGGCGACTTCGATCCCACAGGTCGCACGCCTATGCCTTGCCTGGAGCCTGAGCAGCGCGTCGAGAGCTTCACCCCGGTTCACTTGGGGTTCACGGAGGAGATGGTCATTGCGGAGGCGCAGAGGTGTATTTCGTGCGGGGCCTGCTGCGTGCAGGCCTGCCCCTACGACATCATGCAGTTCAACCACGAGATCGGAAAGGCGGTGAAGTGCGACCTGTGCATCGAGAAGCGGGGAATGGGCGAGGCGCCAGCGTGTACGACGGTATGCCCTACCCGATGCATACTCTGGGGACACCCTGAGGAGCTACCCTCTGTGGCGGAGGTAGCGCTCTAGGGCCAGAGCGGTAGTGAGGAAAGGGGCATGGAACGGACGTGGCTGTGCGCCAACTAGGTGGCCATATACCGCTGCGGCAGCGTTTCCAGCAGGTTCGGCATAAGGGCCGGGTTGTGCCGCAGCGCACGCCCAGTCCAGCCGGACCGAAGCCTACGCCCTAAGCTTCAGACCAGACTATCGATGATGATCTCGGCGGCAATCCGGGCACCTATCCCGGGCAGTAGACCGCACTTCTCGAAGCCCTTCGCCGCCGCAAAGGCCGCCATGTTTTCTTCGCTAGCCGCCGGGTCCATGTAGCGTCCGAGCACCACGTCTTCCTGCAAGCTGGGGCACAGGACAGAGCCTGCCTGCTCCTCGAAGCGAGCCATGAACTCGCGGGCGGCCATCATGGTCGCCCCCACAGCATCAAAGTCGGTCAGGTCCTCGCTGCCGAGGTGGAGCCCGAGGGCGATCAGGCCCCCTGTGACCCCGCCACACATCCAGCCGGTCCCGCCGAAGCCGGGAAACGGCGAAAGGGCCTTGACGATCTCCATACTGCCCAGCCCGAACTCCCCCATCAGGGCCAGCGCCGTGCCCCTAGCACAGTTGCCGGCGAGAAGGTTATACTCCTCGGCCCGCCGCTGAACGCGGTTAAGGATCTGTTCCTTGCTGGCCAGGAGCTCGTCTCGGTCAAGCGCCTTCCTGGGGATCCCCTCCGCGGCCAGTTCGTGGTACCGGGCCTGAATGGCGGTCATATCCCAGTCTCTCTCTGCCAGTTCCTGCACCCTGGCCTTCAGCGCCTCGTAGTCTGCCATTGTGTGAACACCTCCTCCCATGATCCCGTCGTTGTGTCGCGGCAGTCCGTCCTGTCGGTGCGGCCCTATTGACCGGTTGAGCCCATTGCTGAGCCCTACACCGGCTGCCAGTCAAGAGGGTAGAAGGCCACCGACAGCTTATGAATGATCGCGCCGGCAGGGGTGTTGGCGAAGGTACCATCGTCGCCAATGGCGAAGAACTTGCCGGTGCTCCTCATCTGATCCCAGTTGTAGAAGAACACAGTGGAGACAGGCAGACCGAATTCCCGGAAGGTGAAGATGTACTGATTGTCATCGAATTTGTAGTAGGAAGCCATGTCTACGTCGGCTTCACCTCGCAGCGATCCAATGATGCCCTGCCAGACGTAGCGCTCTGAGCTCAGGTAGATGTGCTCCATAATCTGCTGAGGCCCGTAGTCGTAGATCCCGCGGAGGCCGATCAGATCACGCGTGGGCGCCGGCTTGCGCCCGGTGGGTGGAATCTCTGGGTCGCCGAGCACACCGGACGAGAACTCGTGGACCGCGCGCGGTTCCTTGCCGACGTCGCCCTCGCGCATGATGGTGCGGATCCCGAGCGCCTGCCGGGTCTCGAGGTTGACGATGAAGGTCTGCGTCTGACGCGGCTGATCGGCAAAGGTCATGTCGACGAAATAGGTGTCCGGTGCTACGTCGACCACCTCGCACCAGTCCCTGCCGCGCTCGTCGCCGCAACGCCAGGCAACCTCGTTGCGGTCGACGAACTCGAGTTCGAAGTGCGCCCCGGACTCGAGCGTGATTCTCATTGTCTGACTCACCAGCACGTCGGTCTGGGGGAGCCGATTGACCGCTAGATCCGATGCATAGTCCTCGTATTTGTAGTCCGTGGTGCCTTCCTGCTGTGGCATAGTGCTCCTCTCCTGATCAATCGACTGTTAGCGTCGGTGCGCGCGCCCTCTCAGACGCCCCACTGCACACCGGCATTCGAGAGTGCAGCGCCCGACACATCGACAATCGCGGCTCCTCCATCAATCAGCAGAGCCGATCCTGTCATGAACGTCGAATCGTCGCTGGCGAGGTAGCTGCAAATGCCAGCAATCTCCGTGGCATCAGCAGTCCTTCGCAGGGGAACCATCGACGAAATGCAGCTGAACACACCATCCAGGTCCGTCTCCAGCACCTCTGCCAGTGCGCCCAGCGATTGCTCTAGCATGGCCGTCCTGGTGCCGCCAGGACAGACCGCGTTGCACCGGATGTTGGCTGGACCAAAATCCAGGGCCACCTGCTTGGTGAGCATAATGAGCCCCGCCTTCGATGTGCAGTAGGCTGGCATGCCGGGCAAACAGCGCAGCCCTCCCAAAGAGGCAATGTTGATGATAGAGCCTCCACCGCCCTCAACCATGTGCGGTATAGCAGCCTTCATGAGGTAGAATGGACCGGTGAGGTTCGTCTCCAGGACTCTGTGCCAGAGCTCCGCATCGGTGTCAACGACGGTCGCTCCCCCCGGGTCTATGGCAGCGTTGTTCACCAGCACGTCGAGTTTGCCGGTGAATACCAGCGCCGTCTCCACCATCCGCCTGACGTTGTCAAGCTTCGTGACATCTCCCGCGCACCTTAGGACTGTCCCGGCTGGCAACTTTAGCGCCACCTCGTCGAGCTTGGCCTGACGGCGGCCGGCTATGCATATCTTGGCACCGTCGGCAACGAAACGCTCGGCAATGGCGGTGCCTATCCCGGAACCCGCTCCCGTGATGAGAGCTACTTTCCCATCTAGTCTCATGTCCACCTTTCATCAGGGCCTGCGAGGCAGCGGCGGGGAGAAACGATGAGCCCCGGGCAGAGGAGCCAGTCTCAGGCCGCCCAGAGGTCCTGAATCCGAGTCATCCGCCGCCGATAGCCTGCAGAACGCTCACCGAGACCTCGGGCGGTATCTCGTCCTCTGCCCTCAGTATGTGGCCTTCGACAACAACTGCCACTCCGCGGTACTCCGAAAGCTCCAGATGGGCGAGGAGGTCTCTGACCGTCGCCCTATCTGGAATCTCCACCACAATGCCCTCGGAATGGTTGTAGCCGGGGAAAGCCTGGCCCAGGGTGCCAAACAGCCTGACCCTTGACTTCATGTCGGAAGCAGGCTAGAAATCGAAGGTACTGTCGAGCTCCTCATCGCTGATGACGAAGACCGTGTTGTGGGGCGGAAGGGGCTCTTCGTAGTAGAACCGGGGCAGGCGATCGTCCTCGCTTGTGAACCCAGCCCTTCTGTTGAAGTCCCTCTCCGCCTTCAGCACCTCGACCCCCATAGTGTGCGGGAAGTCATCCGGCCCAAGCTCGGTACCAAGTATGGCGTTGATCGCCTTCCGGAACACCGCCTCAGGCTCAGGATCCTTGAGGGCAACACTTGCCATGAAGCACAATCCCGTGCTGTCAAAAGCGGCTGTGTCGATCTGCAGCGTTCTGGAGATCTCAACCACGCCTTCCGCCTGCATCGGATCCAGCCTTCCCTGCAGGCACAAACCAACCACATTACCTGCGGTGTGGTCGGCGCCCATAGGTGAGGTGGCAAAGGTGACGCCGTTGCCCCGCATAGCCCTCGGATCGAAACCAGCCATGCCCTGGCCTTTGACGACCGGAACCCGGTCATGGTTGAAGTGCTCGCCAACAGCGGCGGGGCCATTGCCCAGGATCCTGCCGAAGGCCGTGCCCTTTCCAATCTCCTCCACCATCTCTATGGCCGCCTCGCCGTCGCCAAACTCCCTGTACCCGGCATCCATGGCGACGGCGATGGCCACCCCCGTGCTCATAGTATCCACCCCAATGTCATCGCACAGGAAGTCGAGTCGAGCGATTGTATCCAGGTCGGCGATGCCAGTCATGCCGCCCGTCGCCCAGATGGTCTCGTACTCCAGGGAACTGGTTACGTACTCCCCCTCTTCGTCCACGAAGATGTTGGAGCAACGGATGAAGCACCCGGTGCAGCCCGCGTGAGTCGGATTGCCGCCCCTCTCCTTGATCATCTCGGCCATGGTCTCGCCGGTGATCTTCTCCCAGCCGTCCATCACACCCTTCCGGGCGTTGTAGCAGGGAAAGGCACCCATCGAGTTGACGGGGGCCACCAGGGCGGCCGTACCAAGGTTGGGCATCAGATGACCGGGCTCGGGATGCTCTCTGACGATCTTGACGTAGGCCTTGTTCGCTTCCTGGAAGGCCTCGGGGTCAGCCGCCGATCTGATTGCGCCTCCGCGCTGATCCACTATCAGGGCCTTCAACCCCTTGGAGGCCATCACCGCACCCAGTCCGCCGCGACCCGCAGCCCGGCAGGGGCGGCCCTCGGAGTCCGAGGACTGGATGGACGCCCCGGTCAGCCGGTACTCGCCGGCCGGACCGATGCATAGAACAGACGTCTTCTCTCCGTACGCCTTGAGGATCTCCTCCACCAGCTTGTAGGTCCGCATTCCTTCGTACTGCCGGGCTGGCACGAGGCTGGCGACTCCCTTCTCGTCAATCCTGAGGAAACTCAGTGGACCCTCAGGCGCCTGCCCACTTACGATCACCGCAGCGATGCCCAGACGGCCCAACGCCGCAGAGATGGTCCCGCCCACATTGCTCTCTTTGATCGTCCCCGTTAGCGGGCTCTTCGCCCCGATCGATATGCGACTGGTATTCCCCAGAGGACCACCACTCAAGAGGCCGGGTGCGAAGATGAGCTTGTTCTCCGGGCCCAGCGGATCGCATTTCGGTGGGACCTCCGCGTTGATGATGTTTGAGGTGAGTCCCCTCCCGCCAAGCCCCAGGTATGCCTGCGGCACATCCTCGGTCCTGATGGTTCCGTCAGTCATATCCACCCTGATGAACTTCACAACGCGCCCCCTTTCTTTGGGTAGGACTGTCTGGCGCTACATTCGTAGAACGGGCTTCATCACGGCCCCCTTCTCCATATCCTCTACGGCCCGGTTGATCTCATCGAAGGGGTAGTAGGTAATCATCCGGTCGAATGGGAACCGACCCTGGATGTGCAAGTCAATCAGCCTTGGAATGAACAGGTCGGGGATGCAGTCGCCGCCAAGGATTCCCGTTACCGTCCGGGCATTCATGATCAGATCCATGTCCAGACCGACCTCCGTGCCCGGCGGCACGACGCCGGTCAGTCCGCAGACCCCCAGGCGGGGCAGGACATCGACAGCCTGCCGAAACACCTTGGGATCGCCGACGCACTCCAGGCTGAACTCCGCACCCCCGCCGGTGAATTCCAGGACGGCTTCAACGGGATCTGCTTCGGCAGCGTTGACGGTGTGGGTCGCCCCCAGCTCTCTGGCCAGCTCCAGGCGGTTTGAGTGGACATCGACGGCAACGATGATGGTACAGCCGCACACGCGCGCGGCCAGGATGGCGCTCATGCCGACGTTACCAGCCCCGAACACGGCGATCGAGGAGCCCGGCGCCGGACGGAGCGAGTTTATGACCGCTCCCGCACCGGTCATGACGCCACATCCCATAGGGGCGAGAGTCTCGAGTGGGATGTCCTCTCGCACCCTGATGACATTGCGCTGATTCGCCACGGCGAGGTCAGAGAAGGAAGACTGACAGAAGAAGGAACCGTGGATGACCTGATCGCCCTTCCGCAGGGTCGAGGTGCCATCTGGGCGGGAGCCATGGAAATTGTGAAGGAAGAAGTTCAGACAGGCGAGCGGCTTTCCCGACTTGCATGAGCTGCAGGCCCCACAGTAGTCCCATGCCAGGACCACATGATCGCCCGGCTTGACCTTGGTTACCCGCGCCCCAACCCGCTCAACGACGCCGGCCCCTTCGTGGCCGAAAACACTCGGCGGCGGAGGGATTGGCAGATGCATGTCGCGACCCGCCAGGTCCGTGTGACAGATGCCTGAGGCGACGATTCGGACCAGCACCTCATCGTCGTTCGGCTCGCTGAGCTGCAACTGTTCGAGGCAGAAGGCCCCGCCTATCTCGTGGACGACTGCGGCTCTGATCTCCATTCTCCCCCCCTCAGCCCTGCTAGAGTCCCAAGTAGGCCTTCCTCACGAAGTCGCTCTGAAGGAGCTCGCCCGATGGCCCCTCCAAGCATACCCGTCCATTCTCGAGCACATAGGCACGATCGGCAATCTCCAGGGCACGGCGAACGTTCTGCTCGATCAGGAAGACGGTGATCCCTTGATCGCGGAGCCCCTGGATGATCCCAAAGATCTCCTTCACTAGCAGGGGCGCCAAGCCGTATGATGGCTCGTCGAACAGGCACAACCTGGGCCTTGACATCAGGCCTCGCCCAATGGCCAACATCTGACGCTCGCCCCCGCTCAACGTCCTCGCGAGTTGCCTCTCCCTCTCCGCTAGTATCGGGAATACCCGATACACCTGTCCGAGCGTTTCCTTCTTCTCCTTCCAGGCAAGGTTGGTGTAGGCGCCCATCTCCAAATTCTCGCGCACGGACATATCGGGAAAAGCCTTCCCACCCTCGGGCACGTGAGAGATGCCCATTTCGACAATGGTATGGGCTGATAGACCGTCTATCCGCCGGCCAAGGAACTCCACGGTGCCGGAAGCTGGACGCAGCACGCCGGATATCGTCTTCAACAGCGTTGTCTTGCCTGCCCCATTTGAGCCGACCAGGGCGACGATCTCTGCCTCATTGACTTCCAGAGAGACATCCCACAACGCCTGGCTCTTGCCGTAGAGAGCATCGATACCGCATATGTCCAGCATGTGACGTCACTCTCCCAGATATACCTCGACAACTGTCCTGCTGGTCGCAATCTCTTGCGGCGTTCCCTCAGCGATCTTCTCACCGTGGTGCAGCACCATGATACGATCACATATGCTCATGATGGCTTTCATCACGTGCTCGATCATGAAGACGGTGATTCCCCGGTCCCGTATCCTGGTGACCAACTCCATGGCCTCGGCGACCTCAGTGGGGTTCAGCCCCGCCATCAGCTCGTCGACCAGCAACAGCTCTGGCTTGGTGGCCAGCGCTCTGGCCACCTCGATTCTCTTCTGGCTAGCGAGGTTCAGGTCTTTGGCTGGTGTCGCGCGCATTTCTGACAGCCCCACGAACGTCAGCAACCAGTCGACATCCTTTGCAGCATCCGCTGATGACGTGCCGTTGGACGTCCCGAACAGCGAGCCCAGCAGCACGTTCTCCTGAACGGGCAGGTCGCCGAAGACCTTGACCGACTGAAAGGTCCTGCCCAATCCCATTCTGCAGATCCTGTGCGGCCTAAAGCCGGTGATGTCATGACCGTTGAACTTGATGGTCCCTTCCTTGGGAACAAGACCCCCCGATATAAGGTTGAACAGCGTGGTCTTGCCAGCCCCATTGGGGCCAATCAGGCCGACGACCTCACCTGTGCCCACACCGAAGTCCACGTGTGAGACAGCGGCCAACCCGCCAAAATGCTTGGTCACGCCCTCGCCTTCAAGTATTGGCATGTCGCCCTTGCCGAGCTCTAGTCCGCCACTGTTCTATTAGTCCCACAAGTCCATTGGGGAGGTATACGATAGCCACCAGCAGGATGATGCCGATGAGGAGCATATAGTAGTAGGGGAATCGGGTGATTAGTATCTCTCTCAGGTACGAGAAGACGGTGGCGCCCAGGATGGGACCGTAGAGCTGCCCCATACCCCCAAAGATGGCCATTAGCACCGGCATGAAGGAGTTGTTGACATCAAAGGCGATGTACGGGTCTATGTAGGTCAGTCGTATGGCCCATATTGCACCGGCGGCCCCGGTGAAGACCGCGCTGATGGCGAAGGTGACTACCTTCAGCACGGTCACATTGACGCCGGAGTGGGCCGCGGCATCCTCATCCTGACCAATGCTCTGTAGGGCTAAGCCAAACCTGGAGCGCCTGATGAGGTAGGTGGTGAGCAGCAATGCCACTAGGATCGCTAGTAGCACGTAGTAGATGGTGCTGTTGTCCACGGGGATAAGGAATCGGCCACGGGTCCCTGTGAACTTCAGCTCATACCACAGCACGAAATGCTTGATCAGCTCCACAAGTCCGAAGGTGAAGATGGCGAAGTAGATGCCTTTCAACCTCAGCGTCAAGGCACCGACAAGTAGGGCCAGACAGGAACTCGCCAGACCACCGATAACCACGACAGCTGGGAGGGGCAGCTTCATGCCCAGTATGGCTGACGCGTACACACCAACCCCAAAGAACGCCGCCGGCGCCAGCGAGATATAGCCCGTTGGAGCGGAGAAGATGACCCAGCTCATCGTCAGGACGACGTACATCAGGATGGTGGACGCCAGCACGACGGTGTAGCCCGGGCGGGCGTAGGGCAGGGCAACGAGCAAAAGGAGGACGATGAGGAGCAACGCCGGCCCCGATACCTTTCCTAGACTGGCTCCCATTGAACCCATTCCTCTACCTCCCCATAATACCTGTCGGCCGCACGAGGAGCAGGAGTATGAAGATGAGATAGTAGGCGACCAATGACAGGCCGGGGTCTAGATGGGTTACCACACTGCCAATAAGACCTAGCAAGAAGCCCCCGATGAAGCTCCCGGGGATACTCCCCAAACCGCCGAGCACCACCACGATCATGGCGATAATCGTATACTCCTGACCCATCACTACGTGAACAGGGTAGCAGAGGCTGAGCAGCATACCGGCGATACCGGCCATGGCAGCACCGAAACCGAAGCATAGGGCGAGTACCCGGTCGATGTCTACCCCCATGAGGCCCGCCGTGGCCGGGTCCTGGGCCGCTGCCCTGATGGCCTTTCCCATCCGCGTGCGGGCCACGAGTAGGTAGAAGACCAGACCGATGACGACGGCAAAGCCGAGGGTCACCAGTCGGTTGGCGCCGAACACCGCGCCAGCCAGATTGACCGGGACGCGCAGGTAGGAATACCCCCTGATTTCGGGGCCCCAGAGGATGGAGGCGATGTTCTGAATGATGAACAGGAGAGCGAAGGAAGCAAGCATGGAATTGCTCTCAAAGATCCCTGGTGACGCGGACGAAACAAAAAGGCGTTTGAACAGAGTCCGGTGGAGGATGTAGCCCAGGATGAAGGTGAGAGGACCGCAAACAGCAAGGCTCAGCAGCGGGTTCAGGCCAAGCGCTGTATGGAGCGACCAGGTGGTCAGACCTCCCAGCATGATGAACTCGCCATGCGAGAAATTCGCCACCCGGGCAACGCCATATTGCAGGCTGAGACCCATAGCAATCAGGGCATAGAGGCCGCCCAGCAGCAGACCTGCAATCACGATGTTCAAGAATGTCACCATCGTATGTAGCAATACCTCCTTGGCCTAGGCAACAAGATCAGCGCAGGCTGCCCCAAAGGCACAACAGGACCCGTTGGACGGAGCAACCGCCCTCAAGAGTGGCTGCTATGCACCCTCAAGACAGCCTGCTCAACTACCTGCCGTCGCTGCTGGACTCAATGCCTCGTCTGGGCGTCAACCTGTTGGCCACTCTGGCTTGGGGTACACCAGCTCTGCGGTGGCCTTGTCTGTGGGTCCGACGACCTCAAACACCCCGTTGATCCACTGGCCGATCTCACCGGCATGGGCTTCCTTGGCCAGCAGCCCGTTCTCGAACCAGGTCGGTCCCAGTACCGTTTCCAGCGGGTCGTCCGCCGAGGCTGAGGCGATCACGTCCCGTATCTTCTCCTGGTCCAGTGTTCCCGCCGTCTCTATCGCGGCCTTCCAGATATCCAGCCCAGCCCAGTAGAAAGGATGCCCCCACCAGTCCTGGACTTCTTCAGGCTTGCCTTCGTAGAGCGTGTCGGCCAGCTGGTCGAGCTCCGGAGTCTGTCCCCGGGCAAAGCAGGTGAAGCCCATGATCCCCTCCACCATGGGCCCAAACGCCGCGTGGAAGAACCCGAAGTTCACCCCGGGGCCGCCTATCATGGCCTTGGGGTTGTAGCCGAGCTCGATTGACGTGCCAACCGCCGGCATAACCTGGTCTGGATAGGCGAAGCAGCAGAAGACATCGGCTTCTGACGCGTCAGCGTCGTTGATGACGGGCGATAGATCCTTGATGTCGGGCGGCAAGCTCTTAGTACCGACGATGTCAATGCCCTGTTTGGGGAATTCGATACCGGCTATGCCGGAGTACTCTATGCCGTGGAGGTCGGCGATGTAGGTGACATAGGCGGTCTTCGCCCCCGCGGCCCCCAGAATCTCAGCCAGGACGGGCAGCTGATACCAGTCAGAGAAACTCAGGGTCACGAAGACGTAGGGTAGACTGGGGAGCATCTCCTTGATCTGCGTGGCTCCACCCTCGGCGGTGATGAGCACATAGCCGTACTTATTGGCTATGGGGGCCTGGGCAAAGATGAAGGCAGTGCCCGAGGCAGGCCATAGGAAGTCAACCTTGTCCTCCAGGATCAGCTTCTCCGTCAGCCTCGTCATCGTGCCTGGGTCGCTCGTGTCATCGTACACGATCAACTCTATCGGCAGCTTCTTACCGAATTCCTCCACATAGATCCCACCCTCATCGTTGATCATCGGCACCCAGGTCTCATAGATGGGTCTGAACGCCGAGTCTCCGATGATGGCGAGCGGACCGGAGAGTGGCCTCGACATACCGACAACGATGCTGTCTTTGGTCGGTTTCAGGGTGGGGGTTGGGGCTGGCACTTCCGTAGGCGCTTCGGTCGGCTCCGGGGCCGGTGTGGCCGCCGGGGCGCAGGCCGCTGCCACCATTCCAGCGCCGGTCAGCGCCGCGCCGGTAAGGAAATCACGACGGGTCAAGCTCTTGGTATCCACTTCTTCCTCCTTCTCTCTTCTGAGCTCTGGAACGCGGGCCCAACCATTAGCATCCATACTCCCTCCGCTCGACGGCATAATCGGACGCGGTGTCGACACCTACGTGTAGGCGCCGTATTCCTTGGTGAAGTCTATCATGGCCTTTACGTTCTCCGGCTTGGCGTGATCGAAGAAAGCCCCGTTGCCCACGATGAGACCGCCACCTTCGCCGGCCGTATCTATCACCTGCTTGACGTAGTCCTTCACCTCCTGGGGCGTGCCCAGATGCAGCAATGCGGACGGCACGTTGCCGAGGAGACAGGCGTTCTGACCGAGGGTCTCCTTCGCCCTGCCCATGTCCGACCGGTCGATCATCCACAGCGTCTTGCCCTTGGGCAGATCCTTGACGACCTCCAGACGTGAGTTGTAGCCACCCTCGGCCGCGGGGTTCGGAATGCATCCCTCCTGGATCAGACCCATCATAACCTTCCGCAAGGTCGGCCAGTAGAACTTCTCGTACTGATCCTCGGATAGAAAGCCATCGGCCCCCTTGTGCAGCGGTATGAAGATGATAGGGAATCCGGTCATCTGAGCTGCGCCCACGCCCATCTTGATCATGAGCGGCACGAGAGCCTCCATGGCCTCGATGAGCTTGTCCGGCTGCCGATAGATGTCCAGCATGATCCCTTTGGTGCCCCGTAGGGTATCGCCGAGCACGTCAAATGGCGCTTTGGTGAACCCGCCCCAGAACCCCGGGAAGCCAACGCTGGCTAGCTCACTGTCGACGGCACCCAGGGCTCCCGCCCATTTCAGGGCCTCGCCCCCGGCCTCAAACAGGGCCTGGAAGGCGGCCTGAACCGGGGGTATGCCGAAGGGTATGAAGTTGAATGCCACGCCGTAGATCTCGAGTATGCCCGGGAGGAACGGGAGCATGCGCAAGGGCTCCAGCGCCCCGAATACTCGCGGCAAATAGGTGCTGATGAAGAAGCCCGTGGGGTCCTGAATGAGGGCGTCATACTCATCCGCCATCATGTACTCACCCTCATTGCACTGGTATGAGTGGTGAGGCGCAACGCCATGGCCCGGCCATGAGTAGAGCTTGTAGTCCAGGATCTCGTAGGCTCGCCCCGGTCCCGGAGCCGTGGCGCCAATCTGCGCGTCCGCTTCGAAGTCAAGAGCGAACTTCTTGAAGGCAGTCTGGAGCTTGTCGTAGTCGTACATCACCTCCTGCGGGGTCATGCCCGCGTTGAAGACGGGGAAGAAGCTGGGGGCCACAACCACCGGCACCCGGTCTGGCTTCTTCTTCATCTGGATAGCGTCCTTTATGCGGGTGATTCTGGCCCTATACGCCTTCTCTGCCTCCAGGCTCTGAAAGGGCAGGTCTTTCCCCTGGGGATCCTTCGGCGAGAGCCACCTTTGGAACAAAGCCTCCTGCTTCTCTTCTGGCGACAACGGTCTGTCCATTTCTTACCTCCCTGCTCTCTGCTGAGGAGCCTCAGTTGGCGTCAAGCCATGCCTTGGCGAGGGATACGCCAGCCACGGCATCTCGGCCGTAGGCATCGGCGCCGGCATACTCTCTGATCTCCTCGCCGACTTGACCACCGCCGATCATGATCTTGACCCCATCCCGCAGGCCGGCTGCCTCGATGGCCTCGATGGTCTCTTTCATGATATCAAACGCCAATGTCAGGAACCCGCTCAGGCCGATCACCTGCGGCTCGAAGTCCCGAATGGCCTCTACGAACTTCTCGGGAGAGACATCCACACCCAGATCAAGGACGTCAAAGCCGTTGACGTCGAGCATGAACGTGACGATGTTCTTGCCGATGTCGTGGATGTCCCCCTGGACGGTGCCGATGAGCACTTTGCCGCGACGCACCATCTCCGGCAGCTTGGCCAGCTCGGGCTTGAGGATCTCGGTGATATCGCCAACCATCTCCCCGGCTAGGATGAGTTCGGGCAGAAAGTACTCGTCCTCCTCGTACCGCTGGCCCACGACGGCCATGGCCTCCCGCACATCATCAAGGATATCCATGGGTCCCACACCGTCTTCCACCATCTCCTTGACTAGACTGAGAGCTTCCTCCTCCCTCATGTCAGCGATGGCTTTCACAAGTCTATCTGCCATTGTGTCCTCCTCTTCAAGAACCCCATTCCTTACTGCTCGACTTCAAGCAGTAGAGCATATCGATCCATAGACACCTCCTCCCCAAAGTCAGAATGGCCGCGACTCGGCACCATCGTGTGCCGCTGGGCCTCTTCTTCCCCACCCTGGTACTTCAACGTGATTCCCGTCTTGTGAGACTTCCGAAGTCTTCAGTGTAGCGCTCCCATGTGCAGGATGCCGCTCTGAGTAAGCCTAAGTCGGTCTCGGAGGCCGTCTGCCAGATTTCGGAAGTCTTTGGGTGCCGAAACTGACGTTGTAGTACTAGGCTTCGCCTCCAGTACTCTTGAAGTCAAGGTAGCGAATCGTCTCGCCAGGGCGGGCGATCACGAAATCGCCGCCCCAATGCCCGTTCAGCATCCGCTTGATGAGCGCGTCGGAGCCGGGGATCTCCTCGAAGCGCAGCCCAAAGCGCTCGGCCGTGCGCCGGCTGTAGTCGCGGTAGCGCTGCAACTCATACTGGCCGGTGTTGATGAGCGCCAGCCGGGTGTAGTTCTTGAGGATTCGGTCCATCAGCCGCCGTGCCTTCGCCTCACCGTACTGCTGCACCAGGCCATCGTACTCATCGAACGGGCTATCCCCGGCCTCGATCCAGCCCTTGGTCAGATAGTAGGTGCCTGGCGCGTACCGAGACTGTTCTCGATAGGCCTTGTCGGACCCCAGGAAGATGGCGATGCAGTCGTCCACCTTGGGGACGATCAGAGTACAGTCGTTGGCGCGTAGGCCGACCACTGCTTGAGAGCAGAGCCCATATCCCAGGATGATCGTGTCTGCGGTTCGGGAGACTCTGTCAATGGCCGCTTGAAGGGACCGTCTCAGGGCGTCGGGGTTGACGTGCAGGCCAAAGTCCAGAACCTCATAGTCTACGTCGGGGGGCAGGTGCGACAACATCTCCTCGATCACCGTCGCGCAGGCGATGACCGCAGTCCGCCCGCCCGGTTCGCTCTGGCTCTCACCCTCGGGCCGCTCGGCCATTACTCCCATATTATACACTTATATAGGCAAGTTGTCAAGGGGCGCGCGGCACGAAAAGGATTGACTTTCGCTCTGTGATGTTGTATACTTGTATATATAACTCTATCCGTCCGGGGTGAGTCTTTGAGTCAGGAACCACCGACGTTCATCGATCGTAGCTCATACGAACCGGCCTACGCCCAGTTGGTCCGCATCCTCACAGGGCAGATCGCGGCCGGGGTGTTTCTTCCCGGCGACCGCCTTCCCTCGGAGGCACAGCTTTGTGAGCGTTACGGTGTCAGCCCCATGACTGTTCGCCGCGTCATCAACATTCTCGCTGACCAGGACGTGGTGACGGCCGAGCAGGGCCGGGGGACATTTGTCAGGCCCCTGGAGCTGGGCACCGCCAAGTTCGATCTCAACAGTCTGCAGCAGCTCTTCCGCCAAGGTGAGGCTACCGTCAAGCTACTGGAGGCACGCATCACCTCCTCCTCAGAGCGCGTGGCCAGAAAGCTGGCCATCGAGGTCGGGGATCGGACCGTCTTCATTCGGCGGCTGATCTTTCAGAGCGAGAGCCCAATCCTGCTTCACCGTGAGTACGTGATCTATGACCCGACGCGACCGCTCATTGAGGCGGAGATGGAGGTCACAGCCCTCCGCGGCCTGTTCGGTGAAGGCGGTGGGTCAGGTCTTAAGAGGGGTGACCTCACCATCGAGGCCACAGTACTGACGGAGGAGGAGGCCACACTACTCGATTCCGATAGCGGAGTCCCGGCCTTTCGGCTCGCACACGTCTTCTATGACTTCGATGACCGACCTGCCAGCTGGGGGTGGTTCATCTGTTCGGGCGATCGCCTGCGGTTCACCGCCACCATCGGTGTGCCCGACTAGGAGTCAGGCCATCCATGATCGACACATCAACGACTGCCACACTTATCGCCGCCGTCAGTGATCTCAAGGAGGATGCAGTCCTCAACCTCGTCCGCCGACGATTGGCAGCCGGCGACGACCCGCTACGCCTCATTGAGGCCTGCCAGGAGGGGATGCGACAGGTGGGCCTGCGCTACGAGCGAAGAGAATACTATCTGGCCGGCCTGATTATGGCCGGCGAGATCTTCAGTGGCGTGACGGAGTTGCTGCGTCCTGTGGTCGAGCGTCAAATCTCAGACCGGGCCTCCGGTCGCATCCTACTGGGGACGGTCAAGGGCGACATCCACGACCTGGGGAAGAATATGGTCAACGTGCTCTTGAGCTGCCACCACTTCGCCATCAAAGATCTCGGCGTGGACGTGTCGCCCGATGCGTTTGTCGCACAAGGCCTTCAGATACAACCCCACGTTGTCGGGCTCTCAGGGCTATTGACCAGCGCGTACGACGCGATGCGCGAGACAGTCAGCCTGCTGCGAGCCGAAGGGTATCAAGGCCCCATCATCATTGGTGGCGGCCAGATCAGCGCCGAGGTCTGCGAATACGTGGGCGCCGACCACTGGACGACCGACGGGGTGGCAGGCGTGGAACTGTGCAAGCGGTTGGTCGAGGAGAGCACCGCCTCGGGCACCTAGACGCGCCATAAGGCTGCCGGCCAAGCCAGGGTACACCACGCTCTGCCGCCTGTAGTTGCGAGCGCCGACACCTCGCTCCCAGGGCATCGCCAACCGAGGCGCATCAACCTGACTGAAGGCCGCCCGAATTGCCCCGCGAGCGGTGCTGCAAGGCCCCCATGGGCGCAGGGATCCGCTTGCAGGTCTGTCCCGGGATGCCTTGAGCCCCCACCCGGCGCGTACACAGTGTTCTGGCCCCCGCTTGGTCGACTACAGTGACCCGCGGGCTGGACGGTCACCTGTGGTCCGCGCCCAGCAGGCCTGGCGTATTCCACCGGCTGGGGACCGTGCCAGACGCGGCCCCGAGTCTGCAGCATTCCCCCCGGCGGCGGTATCCAGCCAGACGCTGCCGTCGCCGTGGCCTTCATCCGAGCCGGACCACTGCCCCGGGGCCATTCCCGCTGGCCTCTCGGCGGCGCTGCGCCGCTCTCGGCTTGTGCAGCTGTAGTGTGTTCTGTGCTGCAGGCCAGGGGATGCGACGCAGCCAGAGCACCCTTCTCTCGTCATTCGGCCTGCATTGGCCGCTGAGCGATCAACACAAGCCTTGCCGGCGCTTCCCGCGAATCGCGCTGGCAACTTCCATCAAAGCCTGAGCGATCTCCGGCACGCGATCCGCTGTCAGCCGGCTGGTCGGTCCCGGTATGCTGATCCCCGCAATGACCCGTCCGTGGATATCCGAAATCGGGGCAGCCACAGCCCGAACACCCACCTCGTATTCCTCTTCGTCGACGGCGTAGCCTCTCTCGCGGGTGAGCGCCATCTCCTGGCGCATATCGGCGGGTGATGTGATCGTCTTCTCCGTGTAGGCTTCCAGCGACCGCGCAAGGACCAACTCCGCCACGGAATGCGGCAGAAACGCCAGCAGTGCCTTTCCGGTCGCCGTGCAGTGTATGGGCAACCGGTGTCCGACCTCGGAGGTGACGGTAAGCAGGTGGTCGCTGTGAACGACCTCTATGTCCAGTACAGCGCCCTGGTCAAAGATGCCAACTACGCAGGTCTCCTCGAAACGCCCAACCAACTGTTCCATGTGCGGCAGGGCATCGCGACGGATGCTAAGGCGCTGCAGCGCGACGAGGCCCAGGGAGGCGACGCGCATCCCCAGGCGATACCGCTCGCCGTCGCGCGTCTGCTCCACGAAGCCACAGTTGTTGAGCGTCGCGAGGATGCGGTAGGCCGTCGACTTGGGAAGCTCTGTCGCTCGCGCTATCTCAGGCAGCGTTCGCTCTGGATGATCGTCGGAAAAAGACACCAGAACGCGCACCGCTCGTTCCACGGCACGTATGTTGTAATCACCGGTCGCTCTGTCACTCATAGACTGCACCTGCCAGGCCCGGACAACCGGGGGTACCAGAGACCTCCTAGACCCGCGGCTCGGGCTCCTCGCTCTCCACCCAGATGATCGCCCCTGTCGGACAGTTCTGTTCGCAGGTGCCACACTCAATGCACAGAGCCAGGTCGATTTGGCACTGAATGTCCCCTTCCTCGATGGCGTCACTCGGACATCCCACAACACACGCCTCGCACAGTATGCATTCGTCAGTGACTAGATAGGGCATCGTTCCCTTCCCAACGCTGGCATACGGGCCATCC
>JASFVG010000007.1:0-30851 GCA_050049955.1 Anaerolineae bacterium
CCGGCAACTGACTTCACACCTCATGCAGATTCATCTCAGTAGCATCGGCTGCCGCCTGAACTGGAGCGAGATTGAGGTGCTGGCACGGCGGTTCCGTGCAGCCGGATGCACAGTCGTCTCCAAGCCGGACCGGGCCGACTTATGCGTGGTCAATACCTGTGCCGTCACAGCTCAGGCCGAACGGAAGACGCGCCACCACATACGGTGGCTGAACCGCCAGAACCCTGATGCCCGCATTGCTGTTGTCGGCTGCTACGCCACGTTGAGACGGGATACAGCAGCGAGCTTCCCAGGCGTCGCCTGGACGGTCCCTAACGTCGACAAGGCACATACGGCAGGGATTGTTGGAGCGACGGTGCTGGGCGCCGATGCCTCGCCGCCCCCCACTGGCGGTTCCCCGCTCCGAACGCGAGCCTTTGTCAAGGTGCAAGATGGATGTGACAATCACTGCACCTACTGTATCGTCCGCTTCCTCCGCGGCGCTTCCCGTAGCCGCCCTGTGGCCGAAGTCGCCGCCGAGGTGCAAGCGTGGGTCGAACACGCTAGCGCTCGGGAAGCCGTCCTTACAGGCGCGAGCCTTGGCGCCTACGGACGTGATCTAGGCGTGTCGGGTGGCCTGCGCACCCTGGTCGAGGCCCTCCTAGCCGATACGGACATCGGGAGACTCCGTCTTTCGTCCCTGGAGCCATGGGACATCGACGAAACCTTCTTCGAGCTGTGGGAGGATCCGCGTCTCTGTCGCCAGATCCACCTTCCCCTCCAGGCCGGGTGTGACGGCACGCTGCGCCGTATGGGTCGCCCCATTACCACCGAGCGATTCGCCCGCTTGGTTGAATCAGCCAACGCCGCCATCCCTGACCTGGCCGTGACCACAGACATCCTGGTTGGGTTCCCTGGCGAGGACGAGGATGCGTTCGTGGAGAGCTACCAGTTCGTGGAACAAGCCCAGTTTGCCAAGCTCCACGTCTTCCCCTACTCGTCTCGTCCTGGGACTCACGCCGCCAGGCTTCCCCGTCAGGTGCCGGGCCAGATACGCCAGGCGAGGGCCCGCCGCCTGCGCGAGATGGCCGCAACCCTGCGGCAGCGCTATCAGAGCCGCTTTCTGGGCCGTGAGATGGCGGTGCTGTGGGAGGGAAGAACGGGCCAGGGCCAATGGGTGGGCTGGACTGACAACTACATCCGGGTGGTTGCGGGTGCCAAGGCCGATCTATGTGGCAAGATCACCCAAGCGCGCTTGCTGGCTCTGGAGAACGGTCAAATGAGGGGAGAAGCCATCCTATGAGTGACTGTGCATTCTGCCGAATCGCCAGGGGAGAGGCCTCGGCCCGCATCGTCTATCAGGACGGGACTGTCACGGCTTTTCACGACTGGAACCCTCAGGCGCCCACCCATTTGCTCATCATCCCCAACAGGCACATCGAGAGCGTCAACCAGGTGGAGTCCACCGACAAAGACCTTCTAGGCAGGCTTTTCCTCGTGGCCCGGCAGGTGGCCGAGGATGAAGAGGTTGCCGCAGGCTACCGGCTGGTGGTCAACACCGGTGTGCAAGCTGGGCAATCCGTGTTTCACCTCCACGTGCACCTGCTCGGCGGTCGTCGGCTGGGCTGGCCCCCCGGATAGCCAGCTGCCAACCGTGGTAGGTCCAGTGCTATACACCAGGCCCGCTCACCGTCGGCGGCGACTGAGGCGTTGCAGCAAGAGCTAGTCCAACGGCCATTGCCCTCAGGAGGCAGGAATGACCACCAAGGTCTATGATGCTGTCATCATCGGTGCCGGAAGCGTGGGGCTGCCTACGGCCTTCTTCATGGCCGAGGCCGGTCTTGAGCCTCTGGTGATCGATCAGTTCGCCAGCCCTGGGCAGGGTTCCAACAAAGCTGCTATCGGCGGCATTCGAGCTACGCACTCCGCGCGGTCAAAGATCCGTCTCTGCCTTGAGTCGCTGGAGGTCTTCTCCAGTTGGGACGAGGCCTACGGGGACGAGGTCGAGTGGTATCGCGGGGGCTACTCCTTCGTCGCTTACCGCGAAAGGGAAGAACGCGCGCTCAAGGAGCTCCTGAATACGCAACAGGGCTTTGGTCTGGACATTCGTTGGCTGGATCGAGATGAGCTGCTGGAGGTGATTCCCGCTCTGAACCCTGACGGTCTCATCGGCGGGACCTACTCCCCGAAAGACGGGTCTGCTTCGCCGTTGCTCAGTGCCCACGCCTTCTATGTGCGGGCCAAGGAGCGAGGGGCGCGCTTCCATTTCGGGGAGCGCGTCACCGGCGTGATCTGCCGGCGCGGCAAGATTGTCGGCGTCCGCACCGACAGGGGCGGCTATGCCACCGAGACGGTGATCAACGCCGCAGGGCCCTGGGCCCGCCAAGTAGCCGAGATGGCAGGCCTCTCCGTCCCGGTCACCCCGGACAGCCACGAAGCCGGCATCACGGAGTCTGTCCAGCGCTTCGTGGATCCGATGATCGTAGATCTCCGTCCATACCGGGGTTCCAAGAACTACTACTTCTATCAGCAATCGACTGGCGCCGTCGTCTTCTGCATCACACCGGAGCCGCCAATTGTGGGAACGGACCGCCGCGAGACGTCCGACTTCCTTCCCATGATTGCTCCTCGCATGGTAGGCTTGATGCCGAAGCTGGCCAACATCCGGGTGCGCCGCACCTGGCGGGGTCTATATCCGATGACACCTGACGGTTTCCCCATCGTGGGCCGATCGCGGGAACTGGAGGGCTACGTCTTCGCCGTTGGGATGTGCGGTCAGGGCTTCATGCTGGGGCCAGGGGTGGGGTCCTTGCTGTCTCGCATGGTCCGAGATGAACTGACGTCGCCAGATGAGGAGACACTGCGCGAGCTGAGCCCGTACCGGGAGTTCGGCGGTGAGGAGAAGCTGAAGTAGCAGGGCAGAGGCTGGGAACGGAATCCCCAGTTCCCCCCTTGCGGTTTTGCGTGCGCCCAGTACGGATAGCCCGAGATCACGCTGCTCGTGCGTGGCCCTTGACAAGGGACTCTAGGGGCCCGGGGCATCTGGTTGCGGGTGACCGGTGAGCGTGCTATACTCTCGCCCTGGTTTACTGGATACGAGGAATGACCCGACAGGACCATCGAGGTGGCAGCGCAAGACAGACTGCGCGAAGTCAGTGAGGAGTTCCGAAACGTAGTCGCCGGTCGCGGCAACATTGTCGATGCCGCAGTGCCTCCTGCCGTCTTCCTCGTGCTCAGCGCCGTGCTGGGCTTACAGGTGGCGAGCTGGGGCTCAGTGGTGGTGGCCCTGGCGCTTGGTGGGCGTCGTCTGCTCAGGGGACAGCCTCTGGGCTATGCGCTCGGTGGCCTTGGCGCGACCCTCCTTGCGATCCTCGCGGCGCAGCTGAGCAATCGGGCCCAAGGCTACTTCTTGCCCAATCTCATCAACGGAGGCCTAACCGTGCTGGTCTGCCTCGGCAGTCTGGCTGTGAAGCGACCGTTGGTGGCGCTCACCAGCCACCTAGCGCGTGGCTGGCCCTTCAAGTGGTATTGGCATCCCCAGGTGCGACCGGCGTACAGCGAGGTGACACTGGCCTGGGGGCTGTTCTTTGCGCTGCGCCTGGCGCTCCAGTGGTTCCTGTTCCGGGAGGCAGAGGCAGCCGTTCTGGGTGTCTTCAGCCTGCTCATGGGATGGCCGGCAACCATCCTGCTCTTGGTAGCTAGCTATCTCTACGGTACGTGGCGGTTGAGAAACCTCGGCGGTCCCAGCGTCGAGGAATTGCAGGAAGGACTGGATCCACCATGGAAAGGTCAGCAGCGCGGATACTAGCGTCTTCTGGATACCGGTACGCAGCCCACTGGTCTGCTGGTCCCTCTAGCTACGACCCTAATCCTGCAGCCAACTGACCTCTTCTCTCCTACTTGAAGATCTGCCACATGGGCGAGATCGCTGGGCTAGCGACATCCTTTTGCTGGGCCCTGACCGCAATCCAGTTCACGCTGGCGGGGCATCGGGTCGGCTCTCGCAGCGTGAACCGCGTCAGACTGGCGCTGGCTGCCGCCTTCCTGGTCGTGACCCATCTGCTTGTGCAGGGAAGCCTGTGGCCTGTCCAGGCCGGGCTGCATCGGTGGATGTGGTTGGGACTCTCAGGAATAATCGGGCTTGTGTTGGGGGACGGCGCGCTGTTTCATGCCTTTCTGCTCATCGGCCCGCGCCGGGCGATGGTGCTCATGACCCTTGTGCCCGTCATCAGCGCTGTGGCCGCCTGGGTGCTTCTCGGTGAGCGGCTGGCTCCTGCCGAGATCCTGGCCATCCTGATTACCGTCGGCGGCATTGCTTGGGTTGTCTCGGAGAGAAAGCTTGCCCAGGAATCGGCTGACTCGAACCCGTCGGATCCTGCGAAGAACGAGGCGTTGGGCGTCCTGTTAGCTTTGTCTGGTGCCCTGGGCCAGGCCATAGGCATGGTTGTGGCGAAGCGTGGGCTCGTCGGGGATTTCCCAGCCCTGTCTGCAACAGTGATGCGTATGATCACCGCTGCTGCACTGATCTGGTTGCTGGCCATGCTCCGCGGTCAGGCTAGCGTCTCCCTAGGGGCTCTTCGCGATAGGCGGGCAACGCTTTGGATAGCGGGTGGTGCCTTTGCCGGTCCCTTCGTTGGCGTTTGGCTGTCGCTTTACGCTGTGCGCGAGGCGCCGGTGGGTATTGTCTCCGCGCTGATGGCGCTGAGCCCCATCATGCTGATCCCCTTTGACCACTGGGTGTTTGGTGAGGCGATCACCTGGCGCTCTGTCGCAGGGACCATCGTCGCTCTTGGGGGCGCGGCGATTATCCTGCTGACGTGAGATCCATCCTGGCACTTGGAAAGGCTTCTGATATGGTGAGATTCCAACCCTTCCAGCTCGAACGCATCATGTCCGAGTGGGAGAACGTCGTGGAGTACAATCTGTCTGAGAGCGGTGCCCATCCTGCCACCCTGGCTGAGTTGCTGGGCGACGAGCTGGTCATCGATGATCTGCTGGCCACCGGATTGAACTACCCCCAGGTAGAGGGCACCCGGGAGCTTCGGGAGCGCATCGCTGCTCTCTATCAGGACGCCAGCCCCGACAACGTGCTGGTCACCGTCGGTTGCGCCGAGGCCAATTTCATTACCGTGCAGACGCTGCTCGAGCCGGGCGATGAGATGGCAGTGATGTTACCCAATTACATGCAGGTCTGGGGTATCGGCCACAACTGCGGGTACCAGGTCAAGACCTTCCGCTTGCAGGAAGAGCGTACTTGGGCACTCGATGTAGGCGGACTGAGAGACGTTGTGACGCCGGCGACCAGGCTCATCGCCGTCTGCAACCCCAACAATCCCACGGGGAAGATTCTTACCGAGGCGGAGATGGACAGCATCGTGGTCGCTGCCGACAGGGTGGGTGCTTGGATTCTGGCCGACGAGGTCTACAGCGGTGCGGAGCGACTCACCGATGGTCCGACTCCATCCTTCTGGGGCCGCTACGGCAGGGTGCTGGCGACGAACAGTCTGAGCAAAGCCTACGGCTTGCCTGGGCTCAGGATTGGCTGGGTCCTGGCGCCGGCAGAAACCCGTGACGACATCTGGAGGCGCCACGAGTACACAACCATCAGCGCCACCATGCTCTCGAACAAGCTGGCCACAGTGGCCCTCTCGCCGCGAGTTCGACCACGCCTGATGCGGCGTGTCCGCGACTACATCCGTCAAGGGTTCGCCATCTTTGAGGAGTGGCTTTCGCGCCACGGGTCCACCTTCAGCCTGGTGCCGCCTCAGGCAGCGGCCATCGCATTCCCGCGCTACCACCTCGACGTTTCCTCCGTTGAGTTGGTAGATCGCCTGATCCACGAGAAGAGCGTGCTGGTGGCGCCGGGAGCCCATTTTGGTGTCGACCACCACCTGCGCATCAGTTTCGGTCTGCCCCCGGACTTCCTGCGCGCGGGGCTCGATCGCATCCACGAGATGATCGTTGAGCTGCGCGACGCATAGCCGTCGATAGCCATGCGCTCATCCGCCGCGTAGGGTTCAGCGATGACACAGCCTCTGCTGTAGAAGCCACAACCTATCATAGTCATTGATCTCTTCCCAGAGATCCTGTCAGCACTGCTCGATTTGCTGTCCGAACTCTCCAGTGACGATTGGGACACCCCGACGGCCTGCCCCTTGTGGTCGGTGAAGGATGTTGCGTTGCATCTGTTGGGTGACGATGTCGTGATGCTCTCCAGCAGACGCGATCGGCAACCCTCCCAGTTCTCCGGCCAGAGCTGGGATCAACTGGTCGCCTTCATCAATGCGTGGAACGAGACGTGGGTCCAGGCGACCCGGCGGATCAGCCCGCGGCTTCTCGTAGATCTCCTGAAGCTGACTGGTACGCAGGTCAATGCCTACTTTGAGTCACGCGATCCCTATGCCGTGGGCGCCCCCGTCAGCTGGGCCGGACCTGACCCTGCCCCGGTCTGGCTTGACCTCGCCCGCGAGTACACAGAGCGGTGGCATCATCAGCAGCACATCAGAGAAGCTGTTGCCAGAGCTGGGTTGAAGGGGCCGCGTTTCTTGAGCCCGGTGCTCGACACCTTTGTCCGGGCCGTTCCGCACACGTTCCGGGACACTCAGGCGGTGGATGGAACCTTAGTGGCGTTAACCATCTCAGGGCCTGCGGGCAGCCAGTGGTTCCTGCGTAGAGAAGGAGAGAACTGGCGTCTCTACGTCAATGGGCTGCGCAAGCCGCATGCCGAAGTCACTATGGACCAGGATGTTGCCTGGAGGCTGTTCACCAGGGGACTGAGCAAGGACGAGGTGCGCGGCAAGGTGACGCTTGTGGGCGACACGTCGTTGGGCGAGAGAATCCTGGACACCGTGTCCATCATCGCTTGAACAGGTCCATTCTCTCGACGCGCCAGGAATCGCTCACCTTATCCACCCGGGCCGGAGTCGCTGGCGGTATGGCGCAACGAGGACGCAGCTCGGGACTCCTGTACTGCGCTGTCGGCTGATACCGGCAGCGGGGCCGGTCGCAGTGCTCCAAACTCCTGATGATACGCGCCAGGAGGGATCGAAGTTGGATCGAGACCTGAAGATGCGCGACGTGTATGCGGCCAGAAAGGCCATCGCCGGCATGGCCCTGCGCACGCCCCTGATCGAAGCCCCGGTGTTGACGCAAAGGGCAGGGGCTGCTGTCTACCTTAAGCTGGAGAACGTACAGCGTACTGGCTCCTTCAAGATCCGCGGGGCCGCGAGCAAGCTGAGCAGCCTGTCCGACGACGAACGCCGCCGCGGTGTCATCGCCGTTTCGAGCGGCAACCACGGTCGAGCAGTGGCTTACGTCGCGCGGGAGTTCGGAGTACGTGCAGTGGTCTGTATGTCCAAGCGGGTACCTCTCAACAAGGTGGAGGGTATCCGGTCGCTGGGCGCCGATTTGGCGTTGCATGGCGAGAGCTATGACGCGGCCGAGCGCCACGCACTGCGGCTACAGGCGGAGCGGGGCCTGACCTTGATTCCCCCCTTTGACGATCCGCACGTCATCGCCGGACAGGGCACCATTGGGCTCGAAACCCTGGAGGATCTGCCCGGCGTGGGCACCGTGATGGTGCCTCTCTCCGGAGGAGGGCTTATGGCGGGCATCGCGCTGGTGCTCAAGGCGGCTGACCCAGCGATCCGCACCGTCGGGGTTTCGATGGAACGCGCGCCGGTGATGTTCCATAGTCTGAGAGCTGGTCGTCCCATACAGATGGAGGAGCAAGAGACCCTTGCCGATGCTCTGGTCGGCGGCATCGGACTCGACAATCGGCATACGTTCCGCATGATCCAGAAGTACGTCGACGAGACTGTGCTCGTGACGGAGGAAGAGATTGCCTCAGCCATGGCGTTCGCCTTGAACCAGCAGCACCTGGTTGTAGAGGGCGGTGGGGCTGTAGCGCTGGCGGCCCTGATGAACGGGAAGCTTGCGGAACGGGGAGAAGAGATCGTCGTTGTTGTCAGCGGCGGGAATGTTGAGATTCCGCGGCTAGTGGAGATCGCGCAGAACAGCCCTCAGCCCGCGTTGGGCCGCCACTGACGGCTGCGCCGGCCATGGCCAGCTCGCGCGGCGGCGTAACCAATTGCTCTCGGCGGGTCCCAGGATTGGCCAGCGGGTACGGGTGTTGGCAGGCACGGGAGGGGCAAGGAGCTCACGCGACCAGTCTCAGCTTCCGCGGTGGCGCCACCAGTAGGCGTTCAGCTCGGCTCTCACTGGATTGCACCCATTTGACCGGTGCAATCCCGCCGTTCAGGATCTCCAGACCGGTTATGTAGCCGTTGAAGACCCCGCTACCGGTATTGAAATAGGGGGTTGTACCGTCTGCAGCGAACCTGGGAGTGTGGGTATGGCCGCAGATTACCATCTGCTTGTGCGTGTCGATCCATTCGGACACCCTCGTGCGGAGCGTGCCCCGATTCCGTGATTCCCCGGCTCGCGTGGCCACGTCGCCAATACCCAGATTCTGGAGATGCCTCCAGACATGTCGGCTCATGAAGCGGGAGACGCAATGGATCCCGTCGCTCTTGAAATCGACCTGATGACCGTGGACGACAAAGATCCGCTGCTTGGTCTCCGAGTGTTGCAGGATCAGCCCCTCCTCGGCCGTCAGCCTGCCCTTCTTCACGCGACGGAGCTTGAAGCCCTGAATGTCATGATTGCCGAAGAGCAGGTGGAGACGATTCACTCCGGCGAAGGCGTCTAGCAGGTCGAATGTGCGATGGTGGGCGCGCCTTACCACGTTCAACTGCCTGTTCTGCCATAGCTCATCACCGTCGCCGACCTCAATGTAGGTGTAGCCACGACGATAGTAGTGATCGAGCGCCTGTAGGAACAGGCCCTCGTTCTGTGCGAAGGCATCGGAACGTGAGTTGTCACCCCGGTGGAGGTCGCTGAAGAAGACAAGGCGCGAGCTGTCGTCGAATGATATCGACTTAGCCCCTTCGAACGCCTGTGTGAGCCGCCGATGAGCTCGCCTGCGCAAGATATTCCTCAACGCTATGAGCTGCTCCATCGGGGAGAAGCCTAACGGTTGGGTCTCAGCTAGTGATACGGTCAATTTGGTTTTCCCCTGTCCTAATCCGCGTCTCTGCCCGCTCGCATATCCGCACCAGCGATTGTCCGCGGCCTACCCCGCTGCGAGGATAGCATACTTGGTTCAAGGCAAGCCTAGCGACGCGTTAACGTCCAATTTAGGTCTCAAGCCCACCTGCGTGATGTCTGGCAGGTAGAAACACCTAACGCTGCTGGCCCCCGTGCCGCTCACGCCTCGATCCGGATGGGCGTCTTCGCCACCCGTCCATCAGGTGGAGGACTGCCAGAACTGGGTGGCGATACAGCATCCGCCGCCCTGCATACGACATCACCACCCGGATGTTCCGGCGCATCGCAGGCTGGTAGCAATGGATGGGGCATTTGGCACACGTCGGCTTGTCGACACCATACGGGCACCTCTCGAGGCGCTTCGCCGCGTACTGCAGAAGATCACCGCATGGCTCACAGAGCCCCTCTGCTGTCCTGTGCTGCTCGCGGCAGTAGATGCGAATCATCGCTTCAACGGTCTTCTGCTCCCTTACCCTGCGGGAGTTCGCGTTATCCATATCCATTCGCTTTTGCAGTCATAAGCCCCAGGAACAGCCCTGGCAGTCCTTGAGTTCGTGAGTAACCCCCATGCACGAAAACAACGCCGACAGGTCGGCGTTTCTGAGAGGATTGTAGCCGGATATGGGCCGCGGGGCAACGTGACCGCTAGCCTAGGCATGTTTGCCTTGGCCGGGCAGTCTCGATTCGGCTGTGGACTGCTGCGCGGTAAGTGCCCGGCCGCAGGCTCTGCTCATCGCTGCACGCAGGCGATAGCCCCGACCAGCGATGACCGGCCGCGGTTCAGAGTTGGTGGGGGAAGAGATCGCTCGGCGCGAGGGCTTGCCCCCAGCGCCCTACTGAGCTATACTCCAGCTTCGGCGGGCGGAGGATCCAGCGCCGGAACACGCCAGTGAGATCGCTTGAGGCGATCACGCGGTAGCGCGTGACAGGAAGGGAGGCAGATGCCAGTGAAGGTCGTCCCACGACAACTGAGTAAGGCGTACGACTGTGTCGTCATCGGCGCCGGAAACGGTGGGTTGGGAGCGGCCGCCCAGCTAGCTGCCAAGGGGGCCAAGGTGCTCCTCCTGGAGCAGCATGGCACCCCGGGCGGCTTCGCGACCAGCTTCGTCCGGGGCAGGTTCGAGTTTGAGTCGGCGCTACACCAGTTCTGTGATATTGGGTCGCCGGGCGCCAAAGGGAACGTCCGTGCATTCCTTGAGGATGAGCTCGGCGTCTATCTTGACTGGGTCGAGATCCCTGAGGCTTTCCGCATGATCTCCATCGAGCCGGGCGTCGACTTCGACGTCACCATGCCCTACGGTGTCCAGGACTTCATCAACGCCCTCGAAGCTGAGGTGCCCGGAAGCAGAGAGGTTGCCACCAAGTATATCGATCTCTGCAAAGAGGTGCTGGAAGCCATCACCTACATCGGCCAGTCCAAGGGAAACCCGGACAGGCATGTCCTCACCAAGCAGTACGCGAACTTCCTCAAGACCTGCCCCTACACCATGGATCAGGTGGCTGATGCCCTTCAAGTCCCCGAGAAAGCGCGTAGGATCCTGCAGGCTCTGTGGATCTTCCTGGGACCGCCTCCCAGCAGGGTCAGCTACACGGTGTACGCCGCGATGTTCTACCTGTTCCTCACCGCAAGTGCCTACATCCCCAGGCAACGCTCTCACCAATTCGCCGCAACTCTCGATAGGAGAATCAGAGAGCTGGGAGGGGACATAGAGTACAACACGAAGGTTGAGGAAATCCTGGTAGACCACGACCGGGTGACAGGCGTGGTCACCTCTCAGGGCGATCGCATCGAGACCCATCACATCATCTCAAACGCCTCGCCAACCCTCGTCTACAACAGACTGATGGGCCCCACGACAGAGGTCCCGGAGATCGCCCTGCAGACGTGCAATGCGCGGGTGAACGGGCTGAGTGGAGCGGTCGTCTATCTGGGATTGGATGCGACCCTGGAAGACCTGGGAATCACGGAGTACAGCTACTACATTTACCGTGATCTGGATGAGAACGAAGTCTATGAGAGCTTCAAGACGGTGGCCGCCCCCAAGTTGCAGGCGGTGCTATGTCTCAACAACGCGATTCCCGATTGCTCACCGCCTGGCACATCCATCGTGTCCATGACCACCCTATACAGGCCGGATGCGTGGAAGGACGTAGCACCGCGAGACTATTTCCGGGTGAAGAACGAAGTGGCGAGCGATCTCATCACCGACCTCGAAGAGGCGACCGGAGCGCCCATCCGGGAGCACATCGAGGAGTTCGAGATGGCAACGCCTCAAACGCTGGCCCGATACACCGGCTCGTATGGCGGCATCATGTATGGCTACGAGCCCGAGCCTTGGGACTCGCTCATGCCAAGACTGATGTCCCTCACGGACGACCAGTACTTCGAGGGGCTCCAATTCTGTGGCGGCTTTGCTTTCAGGTGTCACGGGTGCAGCAGTTCCTTCAAGTCGGGACAGACGGCAGCCCTACTGACGTGGAGGGACATGCTCGAGGCGGGAGGGGCGGAGCGATGAAAGTCAATGTAAGGGGCCACATCCGGGATTTGCTTGCCTTCAGGGGGTTGGTACCCAAACGAAAGAAGCGGTTCGCCAGGGCTTCGGCCGACGTCCTGGAGTTGGATCCGATAAACCGCCTCGCTGGGCGGCTTCACCCAGAGGTGCAGCATCTCGTCATCGCCGGAATCACGGACGAGACGAGAACCACCAGGACGTTCAAGCTAGTCGCGAATCCGGACTTGGGCACCGGTGAGCTGGCCTACTTCCGCGCTGGGCAGTATCTTAGCTTGAAGGTCGCCGCGGACGGCGTGAGAGTGACAAGGCCCTATTCCATATCGTCAGCACCGTGTGACGCCCTGGGAACGGACGGGTTCTACGAGATTACCGTGAGAAGAGAGCCTGAAGGCTTCGTGACCGCGCATATGTGGGACCGCTGGGACGTCGGCACGAAGGTCGTCAGCTCCGGGCCGTGCGGGTTCTTCTATCACGAGCCCCTGCGCGACGCGGGCAAGATCGTCGGCATCGCCGGTGGTTCGGGCATCGCACCATTCCGTTCCATGGCCAGAGAGATCGCCTATGGCCAACTTGACGCTGAGTTGCTGCTGCTCTACGGCAGCAGCGATGAGGAGGACATTGTATTCTACGATGCACTTCGGGAACTCGAGCGCCAGGAGCCGAGCAGAATCCGTGTGGTGCATGTATTGAGCTGTGCCGAGGTCACATTGCCGGGGTGCGAACAGGGCTTCGTCACTGCAGACATCATCAGGAAGTACACTGATGTGGCGAACAGCTCGTTCTTCATCTGTGGACCTCGCGCCATGTACGAGTTCGTCGAGAACGAGCTTGAGACCTTTCATCTCCCGCGCAGGAGGGTGAGAATCGAGGCCCGTGGTGCGGTGGAGGACATCAGCGCGTCACCAGGGTTTCCCCAGGCGGCCTCCTCGGAGACGTTCCGGCTCAGGGTCACAATTGGTGGTACCACCGCTGAGGTACCAGCGAGGGCGGTGGAGCCTGTTCTCGTTGCCTTAGAACGGGCGAATCTGGCGCCGCCGTCGCAGTGTCGCTCGGGCGAGTGTGGGTTCTGTCGCGCCTTGCTTGTCTCCGGGGATGTGTACGTTAACCCAGATGCGGATGACCGGAGAGCGGCCGACAGACAGCTCGCTTACATCCATCCGTGTTCATCGTATCCCATAACTGATCTTGAGATCGTGGTTCCCAGGGATGTCAGCGTCGAAGCGGGCCCGCAGTCGTACTAGCTTCCCCGCGTCAGTCCTGGCCGCGACCCCAGAATGATCAACGTTGACCATCATCGCTGTACGTACTGCGGAGGCTGCGTAAACGTCTGCCCAGTAGGCTCCCTCACCTTGGCTGAGACGCGGTTGTTGGTGAGCGACAACTGCATCGACTGCGGGGACTGCGTCCCCGCGTGCCCGGTTGGTGCTCTACAGCTCGGACCCAGGGGCCCCACCGACGGCCTGCCCCTGGGACGCGCCTATGATGTCGTCGTGATCGGGGCCGGTCCTGGAGGCTCCACGGCCGCGCGGGTGGCCGCAGAAGCAGGGCTCTCTGTGCTGCTGCTCGAGAAGCGGCAAGAGATCGGGTCGCCGGTGCGGTGTGCTGAGGGGGTGGGGCATGACGGCCTGGTCTCCTTCATCCAGCCAGACACACTCTGGATCTCTGCCTGCCTGAAGCGTGCCGAGATCACCACAGTTGTAGATGACAAATCCCGAACGTATGGTGCTGAAGGCGGCCGTGGCTACGTCCTGGAGCGCTGCGTCTTCGATCGGTTCCTTGCCGAGTGGGCGGTCCGGGCGGGGGCTACAGTGCGCGTCAAGACGGCCGCCACCGGCGTGCTTATGGAGGGGGATTCCGTCTGCGGCGTGAGCATCCAGGGAGCGAACTGCCCCCAGGGCGGTAGGGGGGAAGTGGTGTCCCGAGTTGTCATCGCCGCCGACGGCGTGGAGTCGCAGCTGGGGCGCTGGGCGGGTCTGGATGTGCAGCTTCCGCTGCGGGAGACGCTGGTCTGTGCCCAGTACCTGTTGGCTGGCATCCAGGCCGACCCGACCTGCGCGTGCTACTTCATCGGCCATGACCTGGCGCCCGGCGGGTACGCCTGGATCTTCCCCAAGGGGGAGGGCAAGGCCAATGTGGGGCTGGGCGTGCAGGCCGGTATGCAGCGCGCTGGAGGCGCCGATCCAGGGACCGCTCTGGCCTACTTGACGCGCTTCATTGAGGCGCGTTCGTATCTGGCGCAAGGGTCCCCGGTAGCGCTAGTGACTGGAAACGTGCCGGGGGCCCTGCCGCCTGCGCGCCTGGTGACCGACGGTCTCATGTTGGTGGGCGACGCCGCCCGGCAGGCTGACCCGCTCACCGGTGGCGGCATCATCAACGCGATGGTGGCTGGCAAGCTCGCTGCACAGGCGGCGATCAGGGCCATTGAGGCTGATGACCCGTCTGCGGATGCCCTCAGGCAATACGAAAAGGCGTGGCAGCAGGGCACGGGCCGCAAGATGGCGCGTAATCACCATCTGCGCGAGCGGTTCCCCCCTGGACGGCGCACGGACCAGCGCTTTGTTCGCGCGTTTGCGCTGGCCGTCAGCGGATGAAGGTCGGCAAAACGGGGGAGGTCAAGGGCCCTTGTCGGGTGGATGGTTTGGCCCGACTACGCCAAGTCCGCCGTGCCTGGTTTGTTTACACAGGGCGGGATACCCGCCAGTAGAACACAGGAGATCGAAACAATGAAGGATCGCAAACTACTGATGATCCCAGGTCCCATCGAGTTCACGCCGGAAGTGCTAAGGGCGATGGGCATGGCTACGACGAGCCACGTCGCGCCGAATTTCACGCAGGCCTTCGGTCAGGCCCTCGAGCGGCTGCGTGAAGTCTTTCTGGCCCCCAGTGGGCAGCCCTTCGTCGTCGCCGGCTCAGGGACGCTGGCGATGGACATGGTCGCTGCCAACTTGATCGAGCCTGGCGATGCGGCCCTAGTGGTCAATATCGGCACCTTTGGTGATCGCTTTGGGGAGATCTTGGAGCGCTACGGTGCAGAGGTCGACCACGTCGGCGCCCCGGGTATAGGTGATGTGCCGGCCCTAGAGGAGGTCGAGCTAGCGCTCAAGGATCCGCCGACCAACTCGGGGCAGGGTTATAAACTGGTGACCATTACCCAGGTGGACACGTCGACCGGTGTCCGGTCCGATGTGCGAGCACTGGCAGAGCTAGGACGCGAGCATGGTGCCCTTGTCGTGGTTGACGGCGTCTGCTCAGTAGCGGGCGAAGAACTGCGCCAGGAGGCCTGGGGGGTGGATATCGCCCTAACCGCCTCGCAAAAGGCCATCGGCGTACCCCCAGGACTCGCCCTGCTGGTCGCAGGCCCTCGTGCTATGGAAGCCTTCCGCGAGCGGAAGTCGCCGGTAGTCAACTACTACGCCGACTGGACCAAGTGGTTGCCCATTATGGAGGCGTATGAAGCCCGACAGCCTGGCTATTTCGGCACGCCACCCGTCAACTTGATCTGGGCCCTCAATGTCAGCCTTGGTCAGATTCTTGAGGAAGGGATGGAGGCCCGGTTCTTGCGCCACCGCCGCATTAGCGAAGCAATCAAGGCGGCGGTAACCGCGCTGGGAATGACGCAGGTACCGCTGAGCGAGGACAGGGCAGCAACCACCTTGACGGCCCCCTACTTCCCTGACGGGGTCGATCGCTCGGTGCTGGGGTATATCCAGGATGCTGGTGTCATCCTCGCCGGTGGCTTGCACCCAGAGATCAAGGCGCGCTACTTCCGCATCGGCCACATGGGTGTGGTGGACGGTTCGGACGTGCGTGCGACGGTGGGGGCCATCGAGAGCGGGCTGAGGAAGGCCGGCTACGACGTCGCACCCGGGATAGGGTTGGCCGCGGCGGAGGGCGTGCTGGAGCTGGGCTAGTCCCCCGTGCCCGAGACCAGGAGGACTCCTATCGAAGTGGGCGGACACCACATCTGTTTTCGTTGAACGACGACCGAGATCGTCTGCCCACACAAGGTCCCGTGAGTACCATGTACAAGCAGGTGACACCCGAGATCGTCGACGCGCTCCGTGACATCGCAGGCCAGGGCGAGGTCTTCACCGATTCCGAGAGGCTGGAGCCCTATGCTCACGATGAGACGGTGGGACTGCGGGCCGAACCGGAGGTGGTGGTCAGAGTGCGTTCGGCGGAGCAAGTTTCGCGCATCCTCAAACTTGCCCAGCGGGAACAGGTACCCGTGACGCCGCGTGGTGCCGGCTATGGCCTCAGTGGAGGGGCCGTTCCGGTATGCGGCGGGATCGTCCTATCAACGGAGAGGATGAACAGGATCCTTGAGATCGACAAGGATAACCTGATGATCACCGTCGAGCCCGGTGTCATCACCGGTGACCTCCACCGGGCCGTCGAGCAGGAGGGGCTATTCTACCCGCCGGATCCAGCCAGCCTCGATTCTTGCACCATCGGCGGCAACGTCGCGGAAAACGCCGGTGGCCCCCGCGCGGTCAAGTACGGTGTGACCAGACACTTCGTCTGTGGGCTCGAGGCGGTACTTCCGTCCGGCGACATCATCACCTGTGGCGGCAAATTGGTCAAGAACGTGACCGGCTACGACCTGATTCAGCTATTGACCGGGTCTGAGGGAACGCTGGCCATTGTCACCAAGATCATCCTGCGCCTGATCCCGCTACCCAGGTTTCAGGTTGATCTACTGGTGCCGTTTGACGACTTCCAGGCGGCGGCTGACACCGTGTCGGACATCATCGCCCACCGCATTGTGCCCACCGCCATGGAGTTCATGGAGCGCGACAGCATCCAAGCCGTCGAGGAGCTGCTGGGCAGGAAGATGCCCCACGATGATGCAGCTGCCCATTTGCTCATCCAAATCGACGGCAACCGGTGGGAGGATGTCGATGCCGAAGTCGACGTTGTGGGCCAGCTCTGTCTAGAACACGGCGCGCGAGACGTTTTTGTGGCCAAGGACAGCCGGAATCGCGACCGCCTATGGGAGGCGCGGCGCTCGATCATTGACGCCCTCAACCACGCCAGCCCCATCAACCACATGGAGGATGTGGGCGTACCCCGCGCTCAGCTCCCGGCTCTGCTGCGCGGGATCAAGGAGATCGCCGCCCGCCACGACGTGCGCATCATCAGTTTCGGCCATAGCGGGGACGGCAACGTGCACGTCAATGTGCTGAAGGACGAGATCGCTGACCAACGGTGGGAAGAGCTCGTACCAGTGGTGACTGAGGAGGTCTATCGGCTTGCCCTCTCCCTGGGTGGCACGCTCACGGCTGAGCACGGGGTCGGCGCCACGCGTCGTCAGTATCTTCGGCTCGCCCTGGAGGAGTCTCAGATAGAGGTCATGCGGCGCATCCGTGAGGCATTCGATCCCCATCGCATCCTCAATCCGGGCAAGATCTTTCCCTAACGCGCAGGGCCAAGCAGGTTCGGGATAGTCTGAGGAGATGACCAACTTATGGAAAGACGCGGACTCTCGCTGAAGGGAGTCTTCCCGCCCATTCCCACACCCTTCGATGCCCAAGGCGATGTTGCCTACGAGGCACTCACGGAGAACCTCGAACGTTGGAATCGCTACGAGATCTCGGGGTACGTCGTACTCGGTTCCAATGGCGAGGCCGTCTACCTCACGGATGAAGAGAAGACGCGAGTTTGGGAAACGGCCCGTCAAGCGATAGGGTCTGACCGGCTTATGGTCGCAGGTACCGGATGTGAGTCCACGCGTCAGACCATAGCTTTGAGCCGTCGGGCCGCGGATGCAGGCGCCGACGCTGTGCTCATTGTCACACCGCACTACTATGGTGGTCAGATGACGCCTGACGCGCTGGTGCACCATTTCCACGCCGTAGCCGAGGATTCACCGGTGCCGACCCTGATCTACAACATGCCGCGGTTCACCCACATCGATCTGGACGCGGTCACGGTTTCCCGGATTGCCTACCACCCCAACATTGCGGGGATCAAAGACAGCGGCGGCAACATCGGTAAGCTGGCCCAGATCGTGGATTCGACAGAGGATGGCTTTCACGTACTCGCGGGATCGGCCAGTTTCTTCCTTCCTGCGCTGGTCGTCGGCGCGGTCGCCGGGGTCATGGCTCTGGCGAACATCGCGCCGCAGGCGCTGATCGATCTGCACCGGCTCTTCCAGCGGGGCGAATGGGATAAGGCCGCCGCACTGCAGCGTGGGCTCGTGGCGTCGAACTCGGCGGTCACGAGCCAGTTCGGCATCCCTGGATTGAAGGCCGCACTTGACATGATGGGTTACTACGGCGGTCCCGTTCGGTCACCTTTGCGACCGCTGACCGGGGCCCAGGTTGAGTCCCTCAAGCAGGTGCTTGTCAGGGATGGGGTGCTGCCGCTGTCTGCCAGCACCGATCCGAGAGCCGACGGCCCGCGCTGGGGCGGGAGGTAGCTTGGCATTCGACTTTGCGGGGTTCGCCCGCTTCAACTACAGACAACTGTTCAGGAGCAGGGGCACACCCTACCGTATGACACCCAAGCGGATGGGGTGGTTCTTGCTCTCGTACTCAGTATACACACTGGTGGAGCTAGTCACCTGGGCGGGGTTCCTGGCGGACGAGATCTTCTTTCGCCCCTACCGGCAAGTAGAGATTCGGGAGCCTGTCTTCATTCTGGGCAACCCTCGCAGCGGCACGACCTTTCTTCACCGCCTTCTTGCCAAAGATGAGCAGACCTTCACCTGCACGCATATGTGGGAGGCCTTGGCCGCGCCGTCTGTTGCCCAGCGCAGGGTTGTCCAGGCATTGGGCGCTGTGGACCGGGTGCTGGGGCGACCGCTTGACAGGCTTGTGAAGCGGTGGCGCAAGCAGTGGCAGGAGGAGAACGTGATGCACAGGATAGACCTGCGCGCGCCGGAGGAAGATCAGTACCTCCTGGTCCATGCATGGTCGACCTTGGCTGTCTGGCTGTTCACTGCCGTGCTAGAGGAAGCACGCCCCTATATCTACTTCGATTCTGAGATGCCCTCGGCGGACAAGGCGCGCATCATGGGTTTCTACCAAAGCTGTGTCCGACGCCACCTTTTTTGCCGGGGGGGCGGACGGCCTCAAGCGAAGCACTACTTGTCCAAGAACCCCTCGGCCAGCCCGAAGGTAGACGCTCTGTATGAGTCCTTTCCCGACGCCAAGATCATCTATTTGGCCCGCAGCCCTCTCGAGGTGATCCCATCCTACATCAGTCTGCTCGACTACGCGTGGAGAGTCGTCGGCGACCCCGTGCAGCCCTACGGAGCACGCGACTTCGTGCTTGAGATGGCCCGGCATTGGTACACGTATCCCTTGGAGCAGCTTGAGCGTGCTCCGGAGGAGAGTCACGTCGTAGTGCGCTTCGATGACCTGGTCCGCGACGCAGAGCGGACCGTCACTGACATCTACGACCGCTTCGGATTCGAGATGACGCCGGCTTTCGCGCAGGTGTTGCGGGACGAGGCGGAGGTGGCGCGCAGTCACGCAAGTAGGCACGAGTACTGTCTCGAGGAGATGGGCTTGACCCGGGAGCAGATTGTGACGGATTTCGGCGACATCTTCGACCGATTCGGTTTCGACACACGACAGGCGGGCTCAAGGCCGCGTAGGGAATGGGCCCGAGCACCGGCCTCGCAGGTAACCGGGGCTAGGCGTAGGCTTGCGACATCGTAGATCACGAGGTTTGATGAAGGGGAGCATCTGCGCTTTCGACTTTGGGGCACTGGCCCGTTTCACCTACAAGCAGTGGTTCAGGAGCCGTGGTACGTCCTATCGCCTCTCGCCGAAGCGGTTGGGCATTGTGCTGCTTACCTACTTCCTCTACACCACCATCGAATTCGTCAACTGGGTTGGCCTCGCTCTGGACACGCTGCTGTTTCCCGCCTTTCGGCAGGTTGAAGTGCACGAGCCGGTCTACATTATTGGCAATCCACGTAGTGGGACCACTTTCCTACACCGCCTTCTAGCCTGCGACGAGAGGACCTTCAGTACAATGCGCACCTGGGAGATCCTCGTTTCCCCTTCCATCACCATGCGCCGGGTGGCCTGGGCGCTGTCTGCACTGGACAAGCGTCTGGGCAGTCCAGCTGCCAGATATCTTGGCATGGTGGAGGAAAGCTGGAAGGAGAACGTCGTCCACCACATTGCCATGCGGGCCCCTGAGGAGGACGAGTACCTGCTGGTACACATCCTCTCGTGTCTGAAGGTATGGTCGTACGCCGGTATGTTGGATGAGGCCGAGCCATATACGTACTTCGACAGCCAGATCCCGGAGAAGGACAAGCGCCGCATTATGACGTACTACACTCGCTGCCTACAGCGGCACCTGTACGCCCACGATCACGGCCACAAACGCTATCTGGCGAAAGACCCGAATTTCTCCGCGCTCGTTGACACGCTCTATCGCTACTTTCCCGATGTCAAGATCATCTACCTGGTCCGAAATCCCCTCGATGTGGTCGCCTCGTTCATCAGTCTCAAAGAGCATGAATGGCAGCTGCTTGGCAACCCGACCGAGGAGTATGCCAGCCGAGACTATATCCTTGACATGGCCCGACATTGGTACAGCTATCCGCTGGAGCGGCTGGAGCAGGCTCCACAAGACAGCTACATCGTGGTAAACTTCAATGACCTGGTTAGCGATGCCAGGGGGACCGTGCGAAGCATCTACGACTGCTTCGGCCTTGAAATCAGCCCTGCATTCGACGAGATCTTGCGGAAGGCGACGGTGAGGGCCCGCAATCACGAGAGTGGGCACGAGTACTCCCTGCACGATATGGGTCTGACCCGCGACCAGATTGTAGCCGTGTACCGGGACATTTTCGAACGTTTCGGTTTTGATACGAGGGAGACCCCGCCGCCTGATAGCTGAACCAGGAATAGATCATGAGAGTTGCCTTCATATCGCTGTTTAAGCCAGGACTTGGTGGAGGGGAGGGCCGTGTCGCCCACGAACTGGCTCGCCACTTCGCTGCCCGCCACGACGCCGTGCTCATCTGCCCGGCAGATAGGACGGGATTGTACCGGGAGGATAGCGGGCTTAAGGTGTTCGGTATCCAGAGCGCCGGCGCTGGCGAGTTCCACATTCCAGCCCTTTCGGGGAAGACTGTCCGAGGGATGTTCGACTTCCTCGACGCGTTCAGCCCGGATATCGTTCACGCGCACGAGCCGACCTTGATGGGGCTGATCGGTCAGATCTGGGCCAAGATGAACCTGGTGCCCTTCGTGCACACCAGCCACGTACTGCCGGCGAAGGTGCTGGATTTCGGCGCCACGGACGCCCTTGACATCAAGCTACTGCAGGGCACACTTGGCGAGTCTGTCACCCGGCGTGCCTTGACCGACTTCTACGACAACTGCGACGCCATCATCGCGCTCAATCTGCCCGCCCTGACGGCTTTTCGCCAGTTTGGGTACTACGGCAAGGCCTTCGTCATTCCCAACGGGCGAGATCTTGCGAGGTATCGCGGCTGCGCCCCTGCTGACGTGGACGCTGCAGAGAAGACGTTGTCCTTCATTGGCTATATCAGTGAGCGGAAGAATCAGGCCTACCTCATCGACGCTCTCCAGCATCTGCCTGATCACTACAAGCTCCATCTGATTGGCAAGCCGTTGAACCCGGACTACGGCCGGCACCTGAGAGAGTATTGTGAGGCGCGCGGACTCAGCAACGTCATCTTCGCCGGCCAGGTACCCCACGAGGAGGTTCCGTCCCAGCTTGAGAGCACGCACGTCTTCGTCTCAGCGTCGAAGATGGAGGTGCAGAGTCTGGTTGTCCTGGAAGCGCTCGCTTCCGGTACGCCCGTCGTCGGCCTGTCCAACGAGACGACCATCGAGCTGGTGGATGACAAAGTGGGCCACCTCTTGCCGAAGGACGCCCCGCCCAAGGAGTTTGCGGCGTGCGTCGACCGCATCTGCAATCTTCCGCAGTCCCAGTATGATGAGCTCTCCAGGTGTGCACGCGACCGGGTCAGCCCCTTCGATTGGTCGAATGTCATCGACCAGGCTCTGACGGCCTACCGGGAGCTGGCCGAGAATCGGCAGTCGATCACGAAAGTTGAGGGTGCCGTGCTTGCCGATCTCGTCTCGTTCCTACCGGCCGGCGAGGTCCGGGAGATCCTGAAGGCGCGGATCGCCAGTGTGCGAAGGGAACCGGGGCCGATAGTCAGTTTCCTGATGGGCCTCTCGCTTGGGCAGAGGTGGCGAGCCCTTAAGCGCGTGCCAGGCTCAACCTGGCTGCTGGCTGGGGCGACCATTCTAGCGTCCTTGATCGGCTACCTGTTCGTGAAAGGACAGGGCAGACGGGGCAAATAGGTCCGCCGCGAACCCCATGGAGTCACCATTCACCCACAAAGTGGGCAGCGCCCCCTGGCCCTGCTAGCCCCCCATGGTCCTTCCCCCTGAGGTTCAGCTTACCGCGAAGCAACAGGCGCTCGCGCGACGTCCCATCGAGACCACGCTCTTCCTCGAAGGCCCGGCCGGTACTGGCAAGACGACCGCCGCCGTGGCGCGGTTACACCTCCTGCTCGCGGAGGGCATTCCTGGTCACGCTATCCTCGTTCTGATCCCACAGAGGACGCTGGCGGCGCCATATGACGATGCGCTTCGCAGCCAGGACCTCCCCGCAGGAGGCGAGGTCACGCTCCTCACGCTCGGTGGCCTAGGCCAGCGGATGGTTGACCTCTTCTGGCCGCTGATCGCCGAGGAGGCTGGTTTCGGCTATCCAGACCTGCCCCCCACGTTCCTCACCCTGGAGACCGCACAGTACTACATGGCCAGGCTAACCCGTCCGCTGCTCGATGAGGGTTACTTCGAAGGTGTCACCATCGATCGCAACCGGCTCTATAGCCAGATCATTGACAACCTGAACAAGTCAGCCGTCGTCGGCTTCCCCCATACCCGGATCGGCGATCGACTCAAGGCCGCGTGGGTGGGTGAAGGAAGCCGCGAGCGCATCTACGAGCAGGCTCAGGTGTGTGCAAACCGCTTCCGACGCCATTGCCTGGACCGCAACCTGCTCGATTTCTCTCTCCAGGTCGAGGTCTTCCTCAAGTATCTCTGGACCCGACCTCTCTGCCGCAACTACTTGCTCGACCGGTATCGCCATCTCATCGTCGACAACCTCGAGGAGGACGTGCCGGTGGCGCACGATCTCTTGCGAGAGTGGTTGCACGTTTCCCACTCAGCTCTTCTCATCTACGACCACGAAGCCGGCTACCGCCGCTTCCTCGGCGCTGACCCTGAGAGTGGCTATGCGCTCAGGGAGCTGTGTGACGAGAAGGTTCTACTAGATGCCTCCTTCGTTTCATCGCCGGCGGTTCATGCCCTGGCCGACCACCTGACCTGCAGTCTAACGGAGGCTGGCAAGCGGCGGGGAGCCGGCACCAGGCGAGATGCGGCAGCCGACATCCGCGGGGCCGTGACCTTTGCATCCCACCGTTACCATCCCCAGATGCTGGATTGGATAGCTGGGGAGATCGAGGATCTCGTGCATGTCCAGGACGTCTCCCCGCGCGAGATCGTCGTCCTTGCGCCCTTTCTCAGTGACGCTCTCCGCTTCGCCCTGACCGCCCGTCTCGAGGCCGCCGGCATTTCCACCTGGTCCCACCGCCCTTCGCGCGCTCTGCGCGAAGAACCGGCGACGCGCTGTCTTCTAACCCTGGCCGCCATCGCCCATCCTCAATGGGGCATCACGCCCAGCCGTTTCGACGTGGCATACGCCCTGATGCAGGCCATTGAGGGCATGGACCTGGTGCGGGCGCAGCTCCTGGCCGAGAATGTCTACCGCGTACAGGATGGGGCTCCTGTCCTCGGCCCATTCGGTCGGGTGAGGCCGGAGATCCAGGAGCGGCTCACCTTTCTTCTCGGCGAAAGGTACGAGGGACTGCGGACCTGGATTATGGACCGTACCACGGCACGTCGAAGCGGTGACGGGGACAAGGAAGGGGGCAAGACAGCCCCAGGGGGGGCGCGCGAGCCGTTGGACCACTTCCTCAGTCGCCTGTTTGGCGAAGTCCTATCCCAGGTTGGCTACAGCTTCCACGACGATTATGATGCGGCCGAGGTGACCGCGAACCTGATCGAGTCGGTGCGCAAGTTCCGTTGGGTCACTGAGGGTACCTCTGTCACGCCGCCCGGGAATCAGCCGCCGGAGAATGGGTCGTGTCATGGCGAACTCGCAGAGTTCCTCTGGCGAGCCGGGTCCGGCAGGGACTACGTCGAGATGGTTGAGGACGGTGTCATCGCCGCTCAATACATACGCAGTTGGCGGACAGAGCCGGACGACGCGGTCCTCCTGGCGCCCGCCTACACGTTCATTATCCGCAACCGCCCTGTGCACTATCAGTTCTGGCTCAACGTCGGCGGGCGGGGATGGTGGGAGCGCCTCTATCAGCCTCTGACCCACCCCTACGTGCTCAGTCGCCATTGGCCTCCCTCTGGCCGCGAGGACCCGACCTGGACAGACCGAGACGAAGTCGAGGCCCGCGAGGCGGCCCTCCACCGATTGGTGCTGGGCCTCCTCAGGCGCTGCCGCCGCGGGGTGTACCTCGGTCTGAGCGAGCTAGGCGAGCAGGGGTACGAACAGAGGGGCGCTCTCATGCGCGCAATCCAGCGCGTACTGCGGGACGTGTCCGTCACGCCACAGGACTAGGCAATTCGACCCGACGATCACGCCAACTGTACGACCGATGCCATTTGTGCCTCGAGCCAAACAGCAAGAAGTCCTTGACTACGTCGGTGGGCGAATGGGGGTCTCCGCCGTGCCCGGGAGTGGCAAGACGGTCACCCTGTCAGCGCTGACGGCCAGGCTGGTTGTCAGCGACCTGATGAGAGACGATCAGGAGGTCTTGGTCGTAACCTTGGTCAATTCCGCCGTTGACAACTTCGCCGGGCAGGTGGCCCAATTCATTGCGGAGAAGGACCTGCTGCCGCACATTGGCTATCGGGTGCGCACGCTGCATGGCCTGGCTCACGACATCGTGCGCGAGCGCCCTGACCTCGTGGGCCTAGCGGACGATTTCCAGATCGTCGATGAGCGGGAAGCCAATCGCATTCTTCAGGATGCAGCCGAGACCTGGGCGAGGAGCCACCCTGCGGCTGTTGACGACTACATAGGCCTGGACCTCGATGAGCGGCAGGACCAGCGAGTGCGCCGCGACCTGTGGCCCAAACTGGTGACCGACATCGCGCACAGCTTCATCAGACAGGCGAAGGACCTTCGGCTTACCCCCGTCGAAGTGCGGGACGCCCTCGACCACCATCCCCAGAGACTGCCCTTGGCTGAGATGGGCTGGGCTGTCTTCGCGGACTATCAGCGGGCGTTGGCCTACCGTGGAGCCGTGGACTTCGACGACTTGATTCGTCTGGCGCTGGAGGCACTGCAGCGCGACCAGGAGCTGCTCGACCGCCTGCGTGGTCTGTGGCCCTACGTCTTGGAAGACGAGGCTCAAGACAGCAGCCGCCTTCAGGAGGAGATCCTCCAACGACTTGCTGGCCCCGCGCCCTCGATAAGCCTCTCGGAGAGTGGCTCTCGAGTGAGCGGCTCTCAAGAGAGCGCGGGCGATGCGCGCGTTGCGCCAGTTCGTCAGCGTCTAGGGCAGGGCGGAAACTGGGTCCGTGTCGGCGACCCCAATCAGGCCATCTACGAGACCTTCACCACAGCTAGTCCCGATTCCCTGCGCGACTTTCTGGATCAACCAGGGGTCGATGCGCGCACGCTGCCCAATTCTGGCCGTTCGAGCCAGAGCATCATCGACTGGGCGAACTTCCTGATCGACTGGACGCGGACTCAGCACCCAGTGGAGGAGGTGCGGGGCGCCTTGACGCCCCCGCACATTGAGCCGACCCCGCCCGGGGACCCGCAACCTAACCCACCCGATGATCCCGATCAAGTACGCGCAGTGAGCCGCCGGTACACGCCAGCGGCGGAGATCAAGGCGGTAGCGGACTCGCTGGAGCGCTGGTTGCCGGAGCATCCAGAGGAGACGGTGGCTGTGCTCGTACCGCGAAACCGGCGGGGCTTTCAGATGGTCAATGAGCTGAAGGAGCGGGGCATCGGCTACGTGGAACTGCTTCGCAGTACCAGGGCCACCCGCGAGACGGCCGGCGCCTTGGGCAACATCCTCAACTATCTTGCCGATCCACTATCGCCTTCCAAGCTGGCCCGCGTCTATCGGGTATGGCGACGAGATGACCGCCAGGACCCGGAGCTCGCTGATCGCGTCGACGCGGTTGCCGGTTCGCTGCGCCGCTGTTCCAGGACGGAGGATTTCCTCTGGCCGCGCCTCGGCCGGGACTGGCTCGACGAGGTGGAACCGACCAGCGAATACCTGGGGATCCGTAAACACCTGGAGGCGTTTCGCCAGATGGTCCGTCGCTGGCAACAGGCCACGTTGCTTCCCATCGACCAGCTGATCCTCACCCTGGCCCAGGATCTCTTCCGGGAGCCGGCTGATCTGGCCCTGGCCCACAAGCTGGCCCTCTTGCTGGAGCACGCGAGCGAGCGGCATGCGGACTGGCGTCTACCGGAGCTGACCGCTGAACTCGCCGTGATCGCCCGCAATGAACGCCGCTTCATCGGCCTTAGCGACACCGATACTCGCTTCGACCCGCAGAGGCATAAGGGCAAGGTCGTGGTTGCCACCATCCACAAGGCGAAGGGACTCGAGTGGGACCGCGTCTACCTGATGTCGGTCAACAACTACAACTTCCCGTCGGGCCTGCCGCATGATCAGTTCATCGCCGAGCGATGGTTTGTGCGCGACAGTCTGAATCTGGAGGCCGAGGCCCTTGCTCAGCTGGATGCAGCCGCGGGGCAGGGGGACGGGGTATACCTAGAGGGGCAGGCCAGTCAGGACGCGCGCCTCGCATACGCGGGCGAGCGAATGCGGCTGCTCTACGTGGGCATCACGCGGGCCAGAAAGGAGCTCATCATCACCTGGAACGCGGCTCGGCGCGGCGACCTGCAGGCAGCCGTGCCGCTCATCGCCCTCCAGGCATTCTGGGAGGAACAAAACCAGAGCTAGTAGCCAAGGCGTAGCCGCCGGACTCCTTATCGCTGATGGCAATGGCAGTAGTCTACTCGTGGGCGGACAGGGTTTCGATGGAGACCGGCCCGACTGGGTCGGCGGTCGACTCGACATCGTCTCCTCGCTCCAGCCCGAAGGGATCGATGGTCTCCTCAAGAGCCGGGACCAACTCCGCTGACGTTGCCTTTGCTCCATAGTTGATCTCCAGGTACGGAGCGAGGGCTGCCTCACTGGAATAGAATTGGATCCAGGCGAAGTTGTCTCCCGAAGTCTCGGGCGCGCGGACGATCATCCCGTTGTTGGGCCACGCCCCAGCAACCCAGCCTCGTACCAGATCTGTGACGTCGAACGAGTACCATATCCAATTGCCGGGAGACAGGTCAACCGACGTCGAACCATAGGCCTCGGCATAGTCGGGCCGGTTGTTCCAGGTCACGGTCAACTCCGACCAGCTGTCCTCAGCACGGTAGACCGTCACCGTCCGTGGGCCCCCTGTGTAGCAACAATACCCTCCCAGACGTAGATGTAGGGTAGCATCGTTTATGGGTGTTCCGCCGGGAATGCTAGACAGATCGAAGCCGAGCAAGGCTCGAGATTCCTTGTAGTCCCCCGACACGTCAAAGCAGCCACCCTTGCCGTATCCAACATATAGCTCCGGGTAGCCGCCGTAGTTAGTCCCTTTGTCACCCTTGTAGATCGTGGCATCGGCTGAACAGTCGAAGGTCGCCGGCGGCAAGACCCACGCTATCTGCGTGTTGCTCCAGCCGCTGTCTCCCCAGGCGTTAGATGCCTTCACCCGGTAGTAGTACGTCCCAATCCCTTTGCCGCTGATAGACCTGAAGGTAGCGGTAGTGGCAGGATAACGAGTCGCACCCGAGAACTCTGCGTTGTCGGACTCCTCCAGGATATATGTGCTCGCGTGAGCGGATGAGCTCCAGCTCACGGTGTAATCGCCATCGGCGGCCCCACCAATGCTGTAGAGCACGGGTGTCTCCGGAATCGGGGGGTAGTGCTTCACCACCAGGGGCAGGTACACGAAATGGTCCGGCACGAAGGGCGGACCCGGACTCGTGCGCACGCGGATAGCAGCGTCCGTGTTGTGGAACAGCCCAAGGTCGACCCATACCGTCCCCAGCAGGCTTATGAAGGTGCGTCCGGTTTCGACCGGCCCGTGGGAATCGGTCGGAACGGGATACCCGTAGGAATCGTTGGTGAACTTGACCACCGCAACGACGTCGTCGCCGTTGTTGACTTGCACCGGCGAGTTCAGTTCCACGGAATGATAGCCGGCCTCGCTATATGAGTTATTGAGGACCTCCGCCAGCTTGTTGCTCAGTGTGAGACCATTGAAGCCGCCGAAGACGTAGACGTCGACGTCTGTCGTTGCATCTGTGGTCCAGAACTCCACCCGCGTCACCTTCGTGTCTCTGTCGGCGGTGAAGCGCGCTAGCCCCCACGCAGTCGTGGAGCCGTATCCGTGGCTGCCCGACCAGCCGTCATCGTCGTAGTACCAGATGTCACCGTCGCGGTCGTAGTCCTGCCATTCGTGCACGAAGGAGGATGATGTACCTATGTTGGCTGCCCCGTATGTGATGTAGAAGTATCCGTCGTCACCCCAGCCCGTGCCCCAGCTGTTCTTGACGATCCATCCTTGCGCGGGGTCGAAGCCACCCTCCACCGGCGGCAGATTGTCGCTCCATCCGACGATCAGCACGCAGTGATTGGTGCCGCTGCCCGCGTAGTCGAACGTGTAGGAACCGTCATAGGAACTGTCGAAACCCTGGCCTGAGTCGGCGTCCATAGAGGTGATGATCGGGCCGTTGCTGTAGAGGTACTGCTTCAGCACCTCCGGGCTGGGCACCACATCGCCGTTGATGTATCGCCAATCCAACAGCGTCTTCTCGTAGGGACACGTGTCGTTGCAGGCCACATCGTCAGCCTCGTAGAAGTCACACGTCTCCGTCACAGTGCCCGTCTGGGAGAACAGACTGGCGATCATCCGCGCGTTCCCCCCATCGCAGCTACCCCAGTAGTCCCCCGGGCCGGGGCTCTGGTAGTCGTTCACCTCGCGCCAATTGCATTCCTTGGCGTGGTTCTCCGACAGGTCGAATGTGCCTGCCCCATCGATCAGCAGCTTGGCCTCAAAGGCGCCAATCGGTCCGAAGGCGTAGCAGGAGCCACAGCTGCCCTGATCCTTCACCGACGTGACATAGTTGACGCCTCCCTTGTCACGCCAGTCGAACTCGCTGGGCAGACTCTGAACTGTAACACCCTGGCGTATCTTCTGTCCTGTCAGGTGCGACAGGTCCAGCGGATCCGCGAGCCAACCTGTACCCGGACGCAGCGGCTTCCGCGCACCGAGTCGCGGGGGTGCCATCCTGACCTCAGGTGGAATGGGGGTCTGCGGCGGTACTGTTGCGTCCGAGGCTGCAGCGGACACCGGTTGAGCCGGTCCCTGAGCGCCCGTCGCCGACAAGGGTGCTACCACTGCCAGACAGAGCGATGCAACCACGGAAAACGTCAGAGCCTGCCCATTCATGCACTCCCCTCCCTGGGAACGCCAGGTCACCATTGCGCCGCTGGCCCTTCCATACTGCCCGTTGGCCCAGAGTGCCCTCCCTTCCACCGCGCTGTCGGGCGGCGAAAGGCCTCGCCGGCGGCGCTCCCCGTCATGGGCCCTTTCCCAGAACCGGGATTCTAATGCACGACCGTGTGAAGTCAAGGCCGGTACCAAACTCTGACTGCCGCCATCACACGACGAAGGTCAGCTGTGCACGCCTCTCGGGTCGGCGCGGCAGTCTGTTCCCACGGTCACGGCGGGACCGGAGCGGCATCGACCTTCGAAGGTGGCTTGCCGCCATCGACCGTGCTATAATCGAGGGTATGGGTCTTGCAGTCCCGCCTATCCCTACGTCGGCTCAAGCGCGTTTTCCCTCACCGGCTGTGCTGACGCCACACCATGTGATCACTCTCCGACCCGAGACCGCTCCCCCCGCGACATGCTGAGTTGGAAGCACCATCGCCACCTGATCGCAGTATACGTGCTCGTCGTGCTAGCCTTCTTCGTACGGGCAGCTACGCTCGACGTCCAATCCATGTGGCGAGACGAAGTGGATGCGCTGCGCTTCGCTACCCTGCCGTGGTCTGAGATGCAGGCCAACTTCACCCGCCCCGGGTGGAACGGCCCCGTCTTCTACCTACTACTCCGCGGATGGATCGCCCTGGCGGGAACAAGCGAGTTCGCACTTCGCTTCTTCTCGCTCTGCTTTGGCGTTCTCAGTGTACCGCTGATGGTCGTGCTAGGTCGTCAGCTATTCCGCCTCTCCGTGGGGCTCATATCCGCCCTGCTTGTCGCCACGTCTCCTTACCTGGTGTGGTACAGCCAGGAAGTGAAGATGTATGCCCTCGTCCCCACGCTGGGCCTGTTGGCCATCTACAGCCTCGGTCGGGCCCTCAAAGGCGGTGGCTGGCCGTGGTGGCTGGTCCAGATTGGGGCGACGTCACTCGCCTTCTACTCACACATCCTGGCTGCCCTGCTCATCCCGGTTCAGGTGCTGATCTCCTTTGCCTGGTGGCCGCAGCTTCGCAAGAGGTGGCGGCAAGCGCTGGTCAGCCTTGCCTGCCTGACGCTACCCTACCTGCCCCTGGTAGTCTGGCAGGCCCCCCTGGCCCTTGAGGCCCGGGATACCGGCTTCCACGCCTACACCTTGAATCAAATGGTCGTCATCCTGCTCTACGCTTGGTCCACGGGGATCACGGAATGGGGGCGACCGTGGGGGCCGGCGCTGATGGGGCTCCTGGCCCTGGGCGGGTTCGGCGCGGCGGTGTCGGCTTTGCCACTGTTCTCCGGTCCCAGAACTGAGCGGGTTCCCGAATCAGGGACCGCGCGGCATGTCATGCTTGCCTTCTGGCTTCTGGTCCCCCTGCTGTGCATCTGGATCATCTCACTCCGTCAGCCCCTCTTCACGGATCGCTATCTCATCTGGTCTGCTCCGGCCTTCTATCTGCTGGTTGCCTACACGCTGGCCCTGTTTGCCAGTGGGGAGGACTCAGGCCGGTTCGCAGGTCTGCTGCTGCTCGGCGTCATCCTAACGCTCAATGGCTTCAATCTGTGGAGACAGGCGGCAACACCTATCAAGGCGGACTTCCGGGCTGCGGCCGCCTATGTGGCATCTTACGATAGCACTGGGAGCCCTAGCGACCACTTCCAGGCAGGGGGCCAGTCACGA
>JASFVG010000008.1:0-30301 GCA_050049955.1 Anaerolineae bacterium
CCCGGAAGGTCACTTCACCATGGATTGGTTTAGCGATGCCGGACTCATTCTCGTCAAGTTCGCTCTCCGTGTTTATGAGCTCGAGGATGCGCCTGGCGCCGGCGACGCCCAACTGCACCAGGTTGAAGGAGAAGATGGAGATGAACGTGGGGAAGCGCAGCGTGCCCAGCAGTCCCACGAAGGCCACGACCTGCCCCAGCGTGACACCACCCTGGCGCCAGAGCAGCAGGGCATGGAGGAATCCGGCAGCCCAGCAGAAGGTGAAAACCAGCATAGGCCAGTATCGTGCCTGGATCTGCCCCTGCTCCACGAAGTAGTCGCGGAAGCGGCGGGCGTCCCGGACGAACCTGATCCATTCGCGCCGCTCTTGCGCATTGGCCTTCACCACCTCGATACCGGCGATGGCCTCAGCCAGACCGGCATTCATCTCGCCGAACTGTTCGCGTTGAGCGAGGCTGACTGGCTTCAGGCGGCGGTTATAGTCGGCCACCGTGAGAGCCCACAGCCCGACGAAGATGAGAGGGACGAGCAGCAGTCTCCACTCGAGCTGCGCGATAAGGGCGACGGGAACGATAATGGCCAAGGCCGAGTCAACGATCAACCCCAGGCCGGGGCTGAACAGGAGGTTGAGCTGGCGAACATCGTTGGTCGCGCGAGCCATGATATCGCCGATGCGCTGCCGACCGTGGAAAGTCTGGCTCTTGCCCAGCAGGCTGACGTAGAGCTCGTCACGCGTATCCCGCTCAATCAGCTGGGCAAGGAACTCGATGGTGTAGTTGCGCAGCAGTCCGGTTACACCCTGTCCGGCGGCTGCTGCCGCAGCTGCAAACACCAGGGAGAGCAAGGCTGTGGTCTCCCACCCGGGCGTGGTGATCACGTCGAAGGCGCGGCCGATCAGCACTTGGCGGTAGCTGTAGGCCCAATTGTTGAGCGCTCCGCTGACCACGGTTGCCAGGGGCAGGATAGGATATCGGACAGCGTGAGAGACGATCCAGGCCACTGGGCTGGAGGTGCTGTATCGGTATTCGACGTCCGGAGTGAACTCCCTCTTGGCCAAGGCGGTTCCGTGTACTGCAGTAGGCTGAGTCGGCTTCAGGACGGTCTCATCAGTGGCAATCCGGTCCCCATATCGATGCGTCCGTACGCACGGAGGGTGGTCAGCATCTCAAGGGTGAGGTGGCCTCGCCACTCCTGTTTCGCCCGTTCCCATTCCGCCGGGAAAACCTCGCCCCAGCTCCAAGTCGGCTCCCAGGCGCCGTCCGACGCCTGCGTCTCAACGACATAGTCCAGGTTTCGCATCAGGTCATCGTGGAGCATGTCGGCTGCAGCGGCCCCTGGAAGTGGCGCAATCTTGAGGGGTGTCGCACAGTATTCTCCCCACTTCCTTGGATCTCGCTCGACGATGATCCCGGCCAGGCACCGCAGTCGCGGCAACACCCGGTCCTTGAACTGTCGGGGGAGCCCTTTCGACTCTGCCAGCTCCAACGAGTAGCGGAGCGCGTCCCCGCCGCCACGAAACGCATCGTCCGCTACTTCCTCGATGCTTTCGACCGTGGCCTCGGTTAGGGTGGTGAGCCAGTCGGCGGGAACCCGACTGGCGTAAGTATGGAGTAGGGCAACGATTTGAGCACGTGGAATCAAGACATAGTCATCGAAGGTACGCGCCAGGCTTCCGTTCTCGTCGTGCCACCACGGGGCGTGCGCGTGCTGGTTGGTGTCGCGGGGAACCACTCTCCACACGTTTTGATCGTGGTCAAACGTCTTGAGAAGATACTGTAGCGCACCAGCGACGAGCGGGTGGTCCGGAGGGCAAGCGAGTTCCTGCAGATGGCGCAGACCAATGCCCGTGCAGAGCGCCGATGAGCTAGGCGTGCGCAGGTCAGGCTCCAAGGCCTGCCCAAATCCGCCGTCGGCGTTCTGGTACCGAGCCAGCTCAGCGAGAACCTGCTCGGCAGGCGCCGCCTCGAAGCGGCATTTGAACAGTGCGCGGTCGAGAGGCCTGGCACTTGTCAGCAGAAAGGCTCTGGCCCGGGCGAATTGCTCGGGGTTCAGTCTTTGCATGGTCTATCCGGGAAGGACGAACCGGCCAATTTGGACGGGAATCTTACTGTGAACAGCGTGTTTCGTCCAGCGCGGCTATGCTGCCATACCCACTCTCCGGAGAATGCGGAGCACGATGAAGGTGAGCCAAGGCGAGGGGGTCTGCTTGTTGGCGAAGGACCAACCCTGCCAGGCGCGGTACATAGAGGCGGCGGTGTAGCGCCCCTGGTCGTCGGCCTGTGCGGTGATCGTTTCCAGCATCTCGTGGAAGCGCGGGTCCGGATGCACGAAAGGGTAACGGCTGAGCACGTCCACGACATGGAGGATGTCGTACCAAACGAAGGGGTACTTGAGCCTGCGAAAGAGAGTGCCAATGCCGAACAGGAAGAGCTTCCGTTCGCACTGGGGTCCCCAGTGCCACAGCAGCATCTCCGTCCCGGCGCGCGTGGCCGGGCTGTCGAGCAGTTCGGGCACCAAGGATAGGGCCTTGAGCGCGTAGACGTTGGCGATGGGGCAGGGGTCCTCCTGCCTTCCGGGACCCTTGAAGTTTCCCAGTTCGGCTGCAGCGCTGCAGCGCCAGCCGTTGTCCTCAACGAGACTGACCACGTGATTGAGGGCCCGGTGGACGCGTTCGTCATCAGCTAGCCCCAAGCACAGCAGGGCATACAGCAGCGTCGGCGCATCGCAGGCCATCCAGCTCCAGTGCTCGCCGTCAATGCCGCCGAAGCGCTTGTAGAGGCGCAGCTTGGTCTGGAAAGGCCCCTCGTCCGACTGGTGAGCCATCACTGCCTCAGTCACGAGGGCCAGGCCGGGGTCACTCGCCCGTAGGCCGAAATCGGCCAGCGTGCTCAAGGCGTAGATGGGGTGCTTGGCGTCGTTGTGGCGCTTGAGGGCAATGCCGGGCCAGGTGGCTGCATCGTCAACCAGCACCTGGACCAGTGGATGCGCGAGCATCTCCTGGCGGGCGTCCTGCGTTTCAGCGTCGTCCTCTGGCCGGTCAAGGAGATCGATTAGCGTGCGGTACCGCGTCCAGGGTTCATCGGATGCCAATAGCCACTGAATGGTATCAGCCATCGCGTCTCCCTTCAAACAAGTCGAGGGCGGCGCAGCCGATCTCCCGCTGCTTGCAGTGCCTGCAGGCGAGCGAGCCCCTGACAAAACCCGTGCCGAAAAAGGCCAGAACCAGCAACAGGCAGAGGAGACCGGCGACAATCCAATTCCACCCTCGGAGCGCGAGAAGCACGATCCCGCCAATCAAGGGGACGATCGAGACCAGGAAGTCGGGGAGCACGTCCACCCAGGAGATCTCTCGGGACGCAAACCGTTGTGGGTCCCCTTGCGCGAATGCCGCAGCACAAAGCCTGCCCTTACCGAAGGCACAGGCCTTGCCGTAGTAGGTACAGTCAACGCATGCGACCCTGAGCAATCTGACCTCAAGCCCGAGGCCGTAGAGCAGATAGGGCACGAGAAGCCAAGTCCAGAGGGAGCCCAGGAGGTAGGCCCCGATGGCATAGATCGACCACGCCACGAGATTGCAGATCACGATGGTCGATGTGGGATACTGTTCGTAGCTCTCCGGCTGTTTCATCCGTGACCCTCCTGTCCTCGCTCCTCGAGGCGCTGGATCAGTCTCCTTGCACCAAGGGGCGTCTGAGACAGCATTGTGCCGTCGTACACGATGCCGAAGGTACCGTACGGGGAGGGGGCCAGATCCTGGACCTCCTGGGCACTCCGCAACTGAACGGCGCGGGGGGCGTCCACACCGAACTCCTCAGCGGCCCTGAGCGTCTCGGTCACAGCATCGGCGAAGTAGGGACACTGGTCCGCGTAGACGACGGTCAGGCCCTCGCCGCAGCGGGCGGCTCGGTCGTCCCAGTCGCGGGGCAGGACAGGAGCGGGCGCCTGGTCGAGCACGCGGGCCACGAGCTCAAAGCTGGGCGGGGCGCGGTCGAGCGCCTCAAACCCGTGTTTAAGAAACAGCTTCTTGCCCACGAGATGTCCTCCGGTCCTGGTGAGTGCGGCCACACCGTGTTTGCCCATCGCCCGAGCGTCCTCGACGCATGCATTGAGGAGGCGTGAACCGTATCCCTTCAGTTTGGAGCGACCGACGACCCACAGGCAATGGACGAAGAGGTAACCTGGCGCTTTGACGGGGCGCCAGGCGGATTCCCCGGGCGTGTATTCGATGAAGCCTACGGAGCGGGTGCCCTCCCGGATGATTCTGATCTGGAGCCCCTCCGCGAAGCGATCCTCCAACCACGCCAGCTTGCGACGGTATCCTTCGGACCTAGGCTTGCTCTTGTAGCAGAAGAAGCCGTGGCTGGCGGCCTTGTCCGTCTCCTTGACCGTGATCATCTCAGCTTTGCTAGGAATGTCGTCCCTCCCGGTCTCTGACCAAGCTCAATCATGATCAGAAAAGCCTCATCTGGGTGGCGCTTACGTGCTGGTACCGCTTGATTTGAGTTGCCATGCCGTACTGCTCACAGAGCTCGTCGAAGACCCTTGTCAGCCGGCTGGCGTTGGGGGATGGACAGCCGTACTGGTCTCCAAACGTCCGTTCGTACCTGCGTCTCAAGCCCGGGAACAAGTCGTCCAGCCTGTCGTAATAGTAGGCGCGCTGGCGGTCGCGCAGCGTCATCCCGAAGGAAGGAATGATATAGGCTGCACCGTGCGCGTAGGCCAGCTCTATGATCTGTCGGATATTGCTCTCGTCGTCCTCGATGAAGGGTAGGATCGGCATCATTGTCACACCGGTGTAGATCCCACGGTCGGCCAGGACCTGCATCGCGCGCAGCCTCTCGGAGACCTGAGGCGCTGCGGGCTCCAGTTTCCGGCCAAGCTCGTCGTCGGCCGTGGTCATCGTGAAGCTGACGGCCGCATAGACCTGGTTGATTAGGCAGAGCCTGTCGACATCCCTCAGCACAAGGTTGCTCTTGGTCATCACGTGCACGGGGAAGCGGAACTCGGCGATGACGTCGAGGGCCCGACCGGTGAGGTTGACATCGGCCTCAAGAGGCATATAGGGGTCGTTCATCGCGCCCGTGCCTATGGTCCCCCTGACCCGTTTTCTGGCGAGCTCCTTTCGCAGCAACTCGATGGCGTTGGCCTTGACCAGGATCTCGGTATCGAAGTTGTCGATTCGATAGCACTGGCTTCTGGAATCACAGTAGATGCAGCGGTGCTGGCAGCCCCGATACAGGTTCATACTGTACTTGAGCCCGAACCAGTCGTCGGGCTGGGGCACGTGGGACAGAAGCACCTTGGCCTGCATCTCCTGTATCATCTCACGCGTTCGCAAGCGCGCCAGGCTACAGCGAAGCGTGGATCTCGTCGAGCAGGGCGCGAGCTTCTGCCGAGTGCGAGAAGATGGTCTCAAGCTTGTCGCAGGCGTAGTCGGCACAGTAGGCGCAATTGGCCACGTCACGCGCCGTGGCGCAGGACCGAATCTCGCACGTCGCGCAGTAGCCGATCTGCCGCCCCGTGTCCGTCAGGCAGCCGTCGCACATTGACGTCTCGGGCGTTGCATCCGCCACGCCAAACTCCTCCCGTGCTCGCTGAGCCAGGCGCCCTAGCGCCTCGCGATCGTTGGCCTGGGTGGCGACGTAGGCGTCGCAGTCAGAACAGACCAGGCCGCAGTAGGCAATGATACGTTCCATCGGAGTCCTCCTATACTGTTGGCTCGTCGCAATATGCTTCAAGTGCTCAACGGCTTCCCTGTGATGGGCCTGACCGTCATTGGCGAACGCCTCGAGCAGTGCACACACGAATTCGTCGCATTGGGCGCAGTGCGCCAGGCGTCTCTCGTCGACGCAGCAGATGAGCAGCGGGCACTCGGGCGACCAGTGGAGCGAGCGGTCCTCCCGGCATCCGTTGCAGTACATTGCGCGCGCGAAGATTTCCGCGACGCCCTCATCCTTCTCCAACCACTCCATCTTGCGAAACCAGGCCACGACGCGTCGAGCGGCGTCCGGATCTGTGGGAACGAGGCGGATGTCGCAGGTGCTGCAGTCGAGCCCGCAGACGGCCATCATCTCTAGCGCTGCCATTCCCATCGCCCTGCTTCCACCGGCCTGCACCGGCGAATTGCCAGCGCCCGGCCTGCCTTGCACGTCGGGTGCATCCGTGGACCTGACCAATCAAACCATTGGTCCGTGGAGTCCATCACTCGCTCCGGGGCTCTCGACACCAGGCGGGTGACCTGTCCCGCAGAGCGTGAATGACGTCTGCCACGAGGGAGACGACCTCGCCCAGTTTCGCCGGGCTGATCCACTCGGCTTTGTCGGCCGGCAGGTGGCCGATGTTGGCCACGCCGACGGAGCTGAGCGGAACACAGGGGACGCCCCGCCAGAGAAAGGCGCTGTGATCGCTTTCGTACCAGGGGGCCGCCCAGATCACGCCGGGATACGCCTGGTGGAGGGCGCGCACCTGGTCCTGGAACGGCTGAGAAGCCCCCATCACAGTGATCGTGTTGGCGCCGACCCGCTGCCCGACGCCGTCCACATTGATCACGGCCAGCGTCTGGTCCATGGTATCCTCGCGCTCGTGCAGATAGGCCGCGGCCCCCAGCCCGCCGTTCTCCTCGCCGTTCACCACAAGCCATTCCAGGCTGACAGATAGGTCCTTGTGGGCGAAGAGCTCGGCCAGCGCCAGTAGGACGGCGACGCCAGATGCGTTATCGACGGCGCCAGGGGTGTTGTTGGTGGTGTCGAAGTGGGCCAGCAGGGCGATCCGGGTGGACCGGCGACCGGACCGGGTAGCGACGACGTTGGAGAAACGCGCAGGGGTGCGGTGGCTGTCGATGGTGAGATGCACAGGCCGATCCGCGTGCCGCAGCAGGGTCAGCCCCACCTCCGCGGGCACGGTGGCGGAGGGAATAGCGAAGTCGGGATCGCGGATCAACCTCTCCAAGGAACCGATCTTGGCATGGATGGTGATCAGCGCGGCCGGTCTCTTCCGCTCCAGCACCTGGATGATGCGTTGATGGTGCTCCGGGAAGTAGACGGCGCTTCGCGCGCCGATACCGGTGCCTGTCGTCAGCTCGCCGCAGAGGAGCCCGATACGGCCCGATAGATCGGCCTGCTCCAGCTCGGCCAGCGTGCCGAGGGCGACCGTGCGCGCGGTCACGTCGCAAGGGTGCGAGAAGTCGTTGGCGGTGACAAGGGGGCTGTCCGGTGCGCCGCGGCGCAGATCTGACCCGTCCAGCTCAACACGGGTCTCCCGCTCCTCCCAGAGGGGGCAGGAGAACTCCTGCAACGCCACGGCCAGACCGCGATCCTGTAGAACGCGCCGAACATAGTCTGCGGCAGCGAGGTTACCGCGGGACCCGATCGGGCGAGGGCCGATCTGCAGGCAGAGATGTTCTAGGTGCCCAAGGGCCGTTAGTCCGATATCGCGCAACATTCGGCTTGGTTGGTCTCCTCGCTCAGTGGCGGTCTTCTGATCGAGTCTGATCATGCCCTTAAATCAACCTGAGAAGACCCGCCCCTGGCACAGCCGATGATGACGGGCGGGACGCGAAGGCGCTCGTTGCGCCCAAAGGTGGCGCGCAGATCGGCCTGCTCCTGGCGGTCATCGGATGTCTCGAGGCCGGGGTAGCCGGCGAAGGCGCGGTAGATCATTGGGCCCTGGACGACCTCACAGAGACCCCGGATCGTCGTGGGGAGATCGTCGAGCCCCCAGGCGTAGGGGCGAAATCGGCGTTTCATTCACGGGACGGGTTCGTCGGCTAGACGAAGCTGCCCCTGACGCCATCGAGGACCGCGCGCGCGTCGGGGACGAATCCGAAGAAGCCCTCCAGTCTCTCACAAGCGTAGTCGTCGCAGTGGGCGCAGTTGGCGACCCCCCGCGAAGCACCACAGGCGCGGATCTCGCACTCGTACCAGTGACCGCACTTGCGCGCGTCTTCGCTGATGCAGCCGCCGCAGATCACGGAGTCCACCGTGATGTCGGGAGCATTGTACTCCTGGCGCCATTGTGCGGCCACGCGCTCCAACGCCTCGTGGTCGTCCGCCTGCGTCGCGACGAATGCCGGGCATTCGGTGCAGATGAGTCCGCAATAGGCTGTCATATTCTCCACTGAATCCTCCTCCGGCTCGCATGAGCGCTCGAAGCGCTCTGCCAAAGCTCGATGTTCTCAGGGCGACTCTACTTCAGCGGAAACACAATCTGGGTCTGCAGCTGCTCAGAGGGCGTCTCCTCAGGGTCGTTTAGATAGAACTCGTAGGATACGCCAGTTGGCTCGCGGCCGCTGTCGCCAATCCACTGCGCGAGGGCCTCGTACGGCTGCCCGATGTCCTGGTAGGGGCCGGTGTACAGGCAGGTAGCCACTTGACCGGCTGGGAGTTCGCCGGACTGGATTGTGCCCTGGGCCGGCAGCTCTCGAGCTACCGGGAAGCCGATTTCAACGTCCAGATCCTGCATGTCCATGTTGTGATAGACAGCGAACGGGGGCCCGGCTGGGCACTCACCGAGCTCACCCAGGTACAGGGCGATGGCGCCATACGTCTCTCCCATCAGGTGTGGGAGTTCCGATACGGCTGTCCGCGTGCGGATTACGAGCGTAGGCTGAGCCTGCTGTTCCCTCATCTCGCATTGGTACGACATATGGTCCTCCTTGCGTGCTATAGAGACTCCTCTATGTCTTTGCGAACCTGCGGCAGCACCGACGTAGGGAGCATCCGGTCCCCGCTAAGCAGTTTCTCATCCATTTGCATCTGACTCGTCTACGAGAATACTGCTACTCAATCAGCAGGCTCCCATCTGCCTCGAATTCCCACTCGTCCCAGTACATCACTTCCCAATAGTAGCCATCGGGGTCACAGAAGTATCCGCTGTAGCCTCCCCATGACACCAGCTGAGGTCTCTTGACGACCTGTCCCCCGGCTCTTTCGGCCAGCTCGATGATCCGGTCGACTTCGTCTTGTTCCCCGGCCACATAGGCCAACGTGATTCCGCCAAAGCCTTCTCCCTGCGGCGGATTCTCATGGCTGATGTCTTTGGCCATGCCGTCTCGTGGGCAAAGCGCCAAGGTGATACCGCGACTCTGGAAGAAGACGATGGGCGGCTCCTCTTCTTTGACTGAGGTCTCGAACCCCAAACCGTCTCGATAGAATCTCAACGATCGATTCATCTCTCTTACGCCAAGTGTAACGACGTGTACTCTATTCACTTGAACTGCTCCCGTGATTGCGTCGCCACCTGTTCTAGTTCCTATGGCGCACTCTCCTCTAGAACAGCTGCTTCAGGAATTGGCCCGTGTGACTCCGTTCTGTTTGCATCACTTCCTCCGGCGTCCCCCGGGCGACGATGTGGCCGCCGGCGTCGCCGCCCTCTGGGCCGAGATCGACGATCCAGTCGGCGGTCTTGATGACGTCCAGGTTATGTTCGATGACGATGACTGTATTCCCGGCATCCGTCAGCCGGTGCAGTACGTCGAGAAGCTTCTGGATGTCGGCAAAGTGGAGACCGGTAGTGGGCTCGTCGAGGATGTAGAGGGTGTCGCCCGTGGATACCCTGGCCAGCTCCTTGGCCAGCTTCACGCGCTGTGCCTCGCCGCCGGAGAGGGTAGTAGCACTTTGGCCTAGCTTGACGTAACCTAGTCCGACGTCAGCCAAAGTCTGCAAGATGCGATTGATGCCCGGTACGTTCCGGAAGAAAGACAGCGCCTCGTGTACATCCATATCGAGAACGTCAGCGATCGACTTGCCCTTGTACCGGATCTGCAGCGTCTCCCGGTTGAAACGGGCACCTTTGCAGGCATTGCACGTCACCCAGACATCCGGTAGGAAGTGCATCTCCACCTTCTTGCGCCCATGGCCTCGGCAGGCTTCGCAGCGCCCGCCCTTCACGTTGAAACTGAAACGGCCTTTGTCGTAGCCGCGGATCCTGGCCTCCGCTGTCTTGGCGAAGAGCTCCCGAATGGGTGTCAGGAGGCCAGCGTAGGTGGCTGGATTGGAGCGGGGCGTGCGTCCGATGGGATCCTGTGTTATGCTGATGACCTTATCGAGGAGAGCGAGGCCCTCAAGGCTGTCGTGGTCTCCGGGGCGCGAGGTGGCGTTGTGGAGCTCAGCCGCCAGCGCCGGATGCAGGGTTTGAGTGACTAGGGACGATTTCCCACTTCCCGAAACCCCTGTGACGCAGGTGAACAGCCCGATGGGGAAGTCGACGGTCAGGTTCTTGAGGTTGTTCTGGCGAGCGCCGACCACGCGCAGCCACCTGCCGTTCGCAGGCCGCCGAAAGCCGTTCGGGGATGCTACGCGTAGGTCCCCTCGAAGGTAGCGACCGGTCAAAGATGATGGATGCTGCTCGATAGCCTGCGGAGGCCCCTCGGCGACGACCCTTCCACCGTTAATGCCGGCGCCAGGGCCTAGGTCGACGATCCAGTCCGCAGTCCGCATCGTCTCCTCATCGTGCTCAATCACCACGACCGTGTTGCCCATGTCGCGAAGCTGGACGAGCGTGTCTAGAAGGCGGCGGTTGTCGCGGTGGTGAAGCCCGATGCTGGGCTCATCGAGTACGTAGAGTACGCCGACCAATCCGCAGCCAATCTGGCTGGCGAGCCGGATGCGCTGCCCCTCGCCACCCGACAGGGTTGGTGCGGGACGATCCAGCGTCAGGTAGTGCAATCCCACGTTCAGGAGGAACTGCAGCCGCCCCTCGATCTCCTTGAGGACCTCCTCGCCGATCGCTAGTTGGTCTGCCGTGAGCGCGTTTGGGGATGCGGAGGCAGGTATTCGCCTCGAGTCGTGGAAGGATTCCTTGCGATCCCCCGTCCATTGCCCGGAAGCAACATCGGCAGCATGGCCCCCTACTCGATCCGGATCAAGGCCTACTGTTCGGCCGGCTTGTGGAGCGCCCAGGGGAGAGACGTGAGCAGCGCGTTGAGTGGCCCGCTGGTGGTGGAGTCCCTGGATCCAGTCAAGCACCTGGGCGATGTTCATCGACGTGATCTGCGTCATGGTCTTTCCACCAAGGGTGACGGCGGCGCTCTCCGGGCGCAATCGCTCACCGCGACAGACCGGGCAGATCTGCTGGCTCATGAAAGTGCGGTACCAACGGCGCATCATATCGGACTTCGTCTGGCGATAGCGGCGGCGAACGGCGTTGAAGGTGCCCTCGAACTCCCACTCGCCCTGCCACTCGCCTCGTTCACTCTCCGACTGCCAGGTGACGGTCATCCCTCCAAACAGTATCGCACGCTGGCAGTTTGCAGGGAGTTCCTGCCAGGGCGTGTCCATGTCGCAGCCGAACTTCTCGACGATCTGCTTCAACACGCTGTAGGTAGCACTTCTCTTCTTCTTGCGCAGTTCCCCGAAGGTCCGCACACCCCCTGCGTGGAGGCTCTTCTCTGGATCGACAAACCGGTCGACGTCGAACTCGATCTTGGTACCGAAGCCGTTGCACTCAGGGCACATGCCGACGGGTGAGTTGAAGCTGAACATCTGCGGTGTCAGCTCCTGGAAGCTGATTCCGCAGTCCGGACATGCGTTCCTCTCCGAAAGCACCCAATCGTTACCGTCGGTGCGATCAACCACCAGCAGCCCGTCGCCGACCTTAAGTGCGGTCTCGATCGAGTCCGTGAGACGTGTGACGTAGGCGGCACGATCACGGCTGTCGTCGGGGGCAAGGAGTCGATCCACCACCAGGGCGATGTCGTGTTTCTGGTTCTTGTCGAGGACGATCTCTTTATCCAGCTCTTGTACCTGACCGTCCACTCGAACGCGCGCGAAGCCACTGGCACGTGCCTGAGCGAACGTGTCTTGGAAACTCCCCTTGCGGTTGCGGGCCAACGGTGCAAGCAGCTGGAATCGCGTGTTGGCGGGCAGCTCTGCTACCTGCTCGGCGATCTGCTGTGGAGACTGAGCGCGCACTTCCCGGCCGCACCGTGGGCAATGGGGCGTGCCGATCCGAGCGAACAGCACGCGCAGGTAGTCGTGGATCTCCGTCACCGTGCCAACAGTTGAGCGAGGGTTCTTGCTGACGGCCTTCTGCTCAATCGCAATGGCGGGGCTAAGCCCGCCAATGTAGTCGACCTTCGGCTTATCCATTTGCCCAACGAACTGCCGGGCGTAGGAGGATAGGGACTCGACGTATCTGCGCTGGCCCTCAGCATAGAGCGTGTCGAGGGCCAGAGATGACTTCCCGCTGCCCGAAACGCCAGTTATGACGATGAGCTTGAAGCGCGGTAGCCGTACGTCGATGTTCTTTAGGTTGTGTTCCTTGGCGCCTCGAATGTAGATCTCGTCAGGAACCATCTGAAGCCGTCACCTCACAACCACGATTGAGCCAGATCGAGTCAAGGCCCAGGGTCGCGCGTCCGGCCCGTTGGCCAATCGCACAAATGTTCTAAAGCGAGGCGATTGTACCACAGCTACCTGTCAATATGCGTCATATACCTGAGGCGCCAGGCAGAGGCTCCGGCAACTTTAAGGTTGTCCTTGCCAAGAGGCCTGGGCTTGCGCTGGCAACGGCAGATCAGCTGCTAGGGGCACTGCGGTGACTCGGAAAGCCGACCAGGTGGCCCAACAGGGGGGGCCGACAGCGCCGCTCCATCGCTCCAGAGACGGGACTGTACATTCGATCCTATCTGGCTACTCCTCGAGCCCCAGGCCGTCCTCCGGAAGCCACTGAGGCCAGTCAGCCGCCCAGTGCGGGACCTGGACATGGCGGACGCGATCACAGGATGGGATGTACGCCTTCAGGTCGAGAACGGGCGTCCCGTCAAAGGCATCGATGTCAACGATCTCAACCTGCCCGCGATCGTGATCGACGTTCAGGATCTCTGCCGTGGTAAGGCCAATCGGATTGGGGCGCACCGGCGAACGGCATGCGAAAATGCCGAGCACTGGAGCCTCGTAAGGCGCGTGTTCGCTTTGCGTTGTCTCGCGGTACAAGTCGTCCTGGCACTGGCTGAACCACCATAGCACCTGAACGTGGCTGAAGCGCTGAAGCTCCTTGAGGGCCGGCACGAACGGCGGCAGGATCTGTAGGACTGTTCGTCCACTATGCCTGCGCACATATCCCACAGGAAAGACGTTGTACTTCTCTGCTTCCTGGCGTAGCGACTGAGTATTCATCATTTGCTCCTGCGTACTGCTCTGTCAATCAACGCTGCGGCACGGGGCCATATCGTACCATAGATGGCGCCCGTCGCCTTGATCCCCGTTGCTGGGCACCAAGGGGGGATGCCCCGGCTGGGGGGTTCTCTGACCTTCCTTCTTTCGAATCGGTATCGAGATGTGCCACCGGCCCGGGTCTTGGTGCGCGACCGGGGAACGGTGTCCGTGATGCTCGAGCTCTAGTGGACAGGCCAAGCCGACATTGGCCCGGGGCAGCCAAGTGTGGTAGACGTAGCCACGGGCTAGATCAAGGTCGTCTCGAGTTCCTGTATACGTGAATTGGGTGTAGGCAGAGGATGGCCCGTGGAGGCCGTCCGATCGCATTCGATGCGTACCTCGTGGGCCACCAGGTTTCCAATATCACGAGCAAAGGGTTGCTGATGGTTGGAACGGTGCCTGATGAACCGACTGCAGACTCTGCGGATCGCGTTCTCCGGGGTCCAGCAGCCCTTCTCGGCGACGGGGTCGCCAGAGAAGCTGCAGCCTCTGACAACGATGCGTCCCCGCTGAGTAGCCCTTGGTTTCACAACCCTCCTCCTTGCTGCGTCGGAGCGGCCCGGTCTAGGCCCTCGCGGGGACGTGGGCCGCCGGGCCAGACTGGGACAGTGAAGCCGCGGGTCCAAGAGCTAGGCGTAGCGTTCAGACACGGCCGAAGCCCATTCATAGACCCGCTGGCGCAGCGCCTCAGGCTCGAGCACAGTCGCGCGAGGACCGAAGCCGAGCGCCACTCGGACGGCCCAGTCCAGGTCGCTGGCGCTGAACGTGACCTCGAGCGACCCGTCGGGTTGCTCCTCGACGGTGTCCCAGTACGCAGGCTCTTCCAGGGCCTCGACGGCTGCCTCCGGCGTGAAGCGCATTCGGACCTGGATCTGAAGAGGGAACCATGACTCCTTGGCCAGATACTGGTGGATGTCAAAATCGTGTGGCACCGTGTAGACTTCTTCCCGGAGGGAAAGGCTCTGAATCCGATCGACGCGGAACGTCCGCATAGCGTCGCGAAGACGGCAGTGGCCCACGACGTACCACCATCCCCAGCGGTGGACCAGGGCATAGGGATCGACTTCGCGTTGCATGGGCCAGCGGTGGCTGCGCCCCTGATAGACCATCGTGATGCGCCGCTGTTGGCGAGCCGCGCGACGGAGCTTCTCGAGCAGCGGCGCCAGCGAAGTATGGTCTGCGCGGTGCATCCCGGTGGCAACCAGGCTCCTGCGAGCCCAGGCGACCTCCTGGCGCTGGTCGTCTGGCAGAACGTTGTCAAGCTTCGCGGTCACGCTCCGTGCTGCGTCGGCGTACAGCTGACCCCAGATCTCTTCGACGAGGCTTGTGCCCAGATAGACCGCGACTGCCTCCTGCGGGGTGAACACGAGGGGCGGCATCTTGTAGCCGCGCACCAACGAAAACCCGCCGTGGGGACCCCGCTCGGAGTACACGGGGATGCCGATGTCGTCCAGCATATTGATGTAGCGATGGATGGTACGGACGGAGACGCCGAGCTGTTGGGCCAGGTCGGCCGCCTTCTGCTTCGGCCTTCGCTGGAGAAGCATGATGAGCGTCACCAGCCGGGTGGCTGTCGTAGACATGGTCTCTCCTGAACCGCTTGCGGAGTGCAACCGAACGAACATGGGCAGGAACGCCCGAGATTGCCGGACTGCCCGTGGTCATCCGCTGCCTCACGATTCTACATCTGTTCGGCATCGATGTCCACTGGAGGCTCGCGGGCAAGTGGGTGCCTCGGTACGCAGAGCCCGTGGAGGCCAGAGCTTTGACACGGGGCTCGCAACAGGCTATACTGGCCTGGCGTTGCAGGAGGGGGCGGTGAGTGAGGTGGCAGCCGCTGTTCCTGCCTGTCTGGGGGCTTGCCGAGAGAGCTGCTGAGGCGATGCATTGAGCCTGCATCCTGGCTGGGCGGCCCGCAACGTAAACACTGAATCGGGGTTTGAGTAGGGAGGGGCCCGTAGGGGCTGTCGACCGTTGGCCTGAACAAGGAGGACACAACAGTGCTCGACAAAAGGAGTCTGTATCGATTCCCGTGGTCGCTGAATGACAACCCCATTGCCTGGTTGGAGGTCACCGACATCTGCGATCTCCACTGTGAAGGCTGCTACCGCCAGAAGCTGACGGGCCACAAACCTCTTGAGCAGATCAAGGATGAGGTCCTGTTCTTCAAGCGGTGGCGCAACCCCGACAACGTATCCATCGCAGGTGGGGAGCCGCTGCTGCATCCGCAAATCGTCGAGATTGTGGCGTTCATCGCGGAGAACGGGATCAAGCCGATCCTGCTTACCAACGGCGTCACACTCACACCTGAGTTCCTTAGGGAACTCAGGAAGGCCGGGCTGGTCGGGTTCACGATGCACATCGACAGCCACCAGCGTCGCCCCGGTTGGAGGGACCAGGACGAGGGAGAGCACAACAAGCTGCGCCAGCACTTCGCTGACATGGTGGCTGCTGAGGGCGGGATGATTCTGGTATTCAACTCGACGGTCTATCCCTCAACCTACAGGCAGATCCCCGACGTGGTGAGATGGGGGCAGCGGAATATCGACAGGGTTCATGGCCTAGTATTCATCACCTACCGGACGCTGGACACCAGTGCCAACGTTGCCCTGGACAGCGAAGGGAGAGCGGTTGCAGCAGACCGGCTTGGGTACAGCACCGCAGGCTTCGACGAGACCTTCGTCACGAGCCCGGAGGTCTACCAGATCATCAACGACGCGTTTCCCGAGTACGAACCGTCCGGTTATCTGGGCGGCACGATGCGGCACGATTCGTTCAAGTGGCTAGCGGGGGCGGTCATCGGCTCGAGGCGTGGGTGGTACGGCTCCGTTGGGAAGAAGACCATGGAACTCGCGCAGGCCGGGCACCATCTTCTCCGGGGTACCTATCTGGCGTACCTTTCCCGCACGCCGGTAAGCCCTTTCGTATTCCTTCTTTCCCCGTGGGACCGGACGTTGCGGAAGGCGGCGCGCAATTGGCTAGCCGGACTGTGGCACGATCCCGGGCGGTTGTTTGATTCCGTTCGCGTGCAGACAATCGGTATCATCCAGGCGCCGGACGTCCAGCCGGATGGGCGCGCGGATATGTGCGATAGCTGCCCCGATATGACTGTGTGGAACGGCAGACTGATCAACTCTTGTCGCATGGACGAGTATCGGCTTTTCGGCGACCTGCTATCGGTGGCGGAGAGGCAGGGCGCGGGAGACGGGACCCGGCCCACCGTAGAGGAAGAGGCGTAGACTAGGGAAATGGAAAGGAGGGTTGGGCCTATGGGCTTCGTCCGCAGCCTCCTGCGTATCCTGGTGGCAAAGCCACAGGTGCCGCCGTCCTTGACGGACAACACGGCCTTACAGATGGTTCTTCGGCGTCGCAGCGTCCGTCGCTTTGCAGATCGAGAGATCCCGGACGATGTTTTCTCGGCGATACTGGAAGCGGGCAGACTCGCTCCGTCGACAGTGAACCTCCAGACCTGGAGCTTCTCCACCTTCACGGCGGCCTCTTGGCACTCGCTGTTTGGGCGGTCGATTCCTTTCCGCGGCAGGCGGGCAGTAGTGGTGCTCGGAGACACCCATCGAGCCAGGTCGGTCATCGAGGCATTCCCCAGAAGCCCGCTTCTGGCATTCACGGTGGGGGTGATGAATGCCTCACTGGCCGCCATGAATATGAACGTGGCGGCGGAAGCGCTAGGCGTAGCCTCCGTGATGCTATCCGAGACCGGCCGGACGGGGCTCCTCGACTGCGGATACATCAAGCGGAAACTGGGGCTTCCGGACGGTGTCTACCCGTTGATGACCATAGTCTTTGGCTATCCGCGAGGAGCGCGTCCGCCGATGCCACCCAAGCTGCCGCTCGACGAGATCTGCTTCGAAGGTCGCTATCAGGAGGCTGATCGGGCAGTGATGGAGGACTGGCTAGGCCAGATGAGGACTGGATACAGGGCCAGCCATCCGCTTTCCTCTTTCGAGGGCCAGCTGCAGGTTTACGCGGCAAAGATCGACGAGGCCGAGGCGGATCTCCAGACGATCGCCTTCAGTGAATCGGCTCGACCGAGGGGATCGAGAAGTGAGCGGCGCTAGAGGCGGCCCAGGTTAAGGGTCGTGAACTCGCCCCACGCATAGCGGATGGGGGTCCACCACGTGTCGCGGCCGATGCAGCGGAAATAGGGCGGGCGCAGTGCCAGGATCAGATCTCCCATTTCGTAGCGGGGCAGAACGGGCGTTGAGACGACGAGGCTGCCTGTCTCGCCAGACCGCATCTCGTGTAGCATTTTGATACCAGACTTGGTCAGCACTTCGAAGAAGAACAGGTCATAGTTGGGTACCCAGGCCCTGCGTTCATCGCGTTGTTGGCCGAACATCCCCTCAGTGGCACCGTAGATCTCGCGAATCACGACAGGACCGTACAATGCGGTCAGTGCGGAGCGGTAGCGGGTGTTGATGCCGGGCACGCTACCCAGGGTCATGATCTGCGTCTGCCACACCTCTTTGGGATAGCGGCTGTGTACCCTGCGCAGGTAGCGGGCGAACTTGATGGCGGTGGGGCAGACACCCCCTACGAGAGCCACGTCGGCGTCCTTACATCTCTGGTATGCCAGCTCAAAGCGCGCCTCCCAGTCACGGATGGTCTTGCCGCCGCCGAGCGCATCGATCTCTTCCTGTGTGGGCACGGAGCGAATGGCGGTGAAGGCGGAGACGTGCTTGGTGTAGATGCCCGAACTGTAGCCGTACTCTAGTTCGTCTTCGCCGACTCTCACAGTACCGACCACGGAGGGGAAGTTGAGATTGAGATTGACGCCTTCGAGCAGGCGGTAGCGCCCGCTGGTGGAGACGTAGTTCATCATGGCTCGCCCAGCGCTGACCCGCATCATCAGATCGGTTCGGGTCATAGGGATGAACTTGGATTCGTCGCCAGTGGTGCCCCTGGTAATGGCCCAGCCAATCGGCTCATCGTCTAGAAGCAGGTTGATGTCACCGGCCATAACGCGGTCGATGAGGGGTTTGTAGTCAGGGTAGGTGCGGATGGGGTAGGCACTCCGGTAGTCCGCGACCGTGTCGATGCGCCCGGCGCCGTGGGTTCGGCCATCACTCGTGCTCGAATAGGTCTGCAGGAGGCGATGGAGAACCTTCTCCTGGGCGCGGACAGGATTTGCGACGGCGTCAAACCAGGGCTGAAGCAGGCCATCGAGCATGGTCGCGATCGCCTCGGGGACCTGGTCTGGGGCCGCTACTGTGGCTGGCAATGGGGACTCCTAGCTAGGCAGGTTCGGTCACAGATTCTGGTGGCGACATGCTCGCCCGGAATCAAACTCGTGGGGTTCTTCCCGCCCGGGTGTCAGGCAGCCGAAGCCGTCATCGACTACCGAGCAAGCCCCGCAAGAGCAGGCCTATGCCGATGGCAATCAGGATCAGGGGCCAAGCGATCGATACGCCCAGCAGATTGCCCAGGCCCACGGCGACAAGGATTGCGCCCCAGATGAGGGCGCCGCCTATGGGGCGCCGGTAGGCGGGAACAATCAGCCGCACAGCGGCCCCCAGGATCACGAGCATCCCCGCGCCCGCGAGGATCAGGCCCCAGATGTCATCAAGGCGCTCATAGGGGGTGAATAGGCCCATGTTGTCCGCGAGCAGCACGAGGCCGGCCCACACGAGGATCAGGGCCCATACGGCGCCACTCACCGGATCGTGACGCCACTTCTCCTCCCAAGACCTGCCTTCCTTCTCATGCTTCTCACGTTCCTTCTCAGCCTCTTTTCCGTAGTACTGGCGGTCAGACATAGTATCCTCCTGAGGTGTTCACATGCTTCAAGCGGAAGGCGCTGCGCCGGAGTCGGGCGATGGTTTGCTCTGCGCAGCCATTGGTAGTCACCCCATCGAACCTCCTGGCACCCACACATGCCTAGCGAGCATATGTGCCCACTAGCTCCACCTGCGCCAAGATATGACCCTGCATCCCGCTCAGCACGTGCTCCTTCGGTGCGCCGACGTCGAGCAGGAGCTCAGTGTCGAGGGCATAGAGCTTGAAGAAGTATCGGTGGGTGCCACTGGGCGGGCAGGGCCCTCCATAGTCGAGGCGACCCCAGCTGTTGCGACCGTGGATGCTACCGTCGGGCAGGCGATCTTGCGCGGGGATGTTCGCCGGGAGAGATCTCGTGTCGCCGGGGATGTTGAATAGGATCCAGTGGACCCAGGTGCCGGCGGGCGCGTCAGGGTCGTCGCAGATCAGCGCAAAGGCCTGGGTGCCTTGTGGTGGATCGCTCCAGGACAGCGGCGGCGAGATGTCGTCGCCGTCGCAGGTGTATTCTCGCGGGATGGATTCCTGAGCTGCGAAGGAGGCGCTTGTCAACTCAAATGGCATGGGCGGCTCTTCCTCTCTGGCTGTGTCGATTGCCGGGGTGGCAGGGGGTGCTTCTGCCGTCGACTGGGCTTCGGCCGCAGCAGTGGGCTGAGGCGCTGTAGCCTGGGGGGCGTCTGTCGGTCTCTGGGTTCGCAAGGCGGTTGCGGGAGGGGGCGGCTCGGATGCCGGACCGCACCCCACCAGGGCGAAACCAGCCAGCATCGCCACGACAAGAAGAAGCATCGCGGGCTTTGCGGGGCGCCTCCTCTTCATGTTGCCTCCTCGTGCAGACGCCGGGCGGGAGCGTCGGGCTCGACGGTATTGACGAAGTCTCTCGTGGGCCCGACCAGCTTCCACATCCATTGTACAGCACGTGCTGCGACACCGCAAACGGAGTGGGTGCAGGCTACGGGGCCCGCGCGATGCCGTTGCGCCTGGCCTAGGTTTACGCGCCCGGCAGGTGCACGTCTGGGTCCTGCCTTTCGAGCAGCTGTCACAGGTTCTTGGACTAGACTACGTGTCCAAGGTGTCGCTCAGAGCGTGGGTGAGATTGATCCATTCCTCAACGGACAGTGACTGCGCGCGTCGGCGCGGATCGATGGCCACCTCCTCCAGCTTGGCTGCGATCTGATGCTTCGATACTCGGGGTCCCAGGCCTGCGCCTAGCGCGTTGTGCAGTTGCTTGCGGCGCTGGGAGAAGCCTGCTCGCACCACCCGGAAGAAGACGTCGATCTCCTCCGGTGCCAGGAGGGGTGAGGAGCGGGAGACCAGCCGGACGACCGCCGACTCCACGTCGGGGGAGGGATAGAAGCTGCTAGGCTTGATATTGAACAGGACCTGGGGTTCGGCATAGAGCTGGACACTGACTGCAAGGATGCTCATACCGCCCGGCGCGGCGGTTAGACGTTGAGCCACCTCGCGCTGTACCGTGAGCACCATGACGTCTGGCATCAAGGTTGCCTCCAACAGATGGCGCAGGATGGCGGAGGTGATGTAGTAGGGGAGGTTGGCCACCACCTTGTAGCCCCGGTCAAGGTTGTCCTTTCCGCGGGTGGCGTCTGCGACCAGCCTGGCCGGGTCGAGCCTGAGGATGTCACCCTGAACCAAACGCACGTTGTCATAGGCGGACAGTCCCTTCCGGAGAAGGGGAAGTAGCCGGTGATCAAGCTCGACGGCGACGACACAGCCGGCCCGGCGCGCCAGGCGGCGAGTTAGTTCACCCGTCCCTGCCCCGATCTCGAGGACGACATCGCGAGCCGCGAGATCGGAAGCGCGGACGATCCGATCGAGAACCGCGGGCTCGATGAGGAAGTTCTGGCCGAGCGCTGCCGCGGGCCTTATGCCCGATTGGCCAAGCAATCTGCGAACACGCACCGAACACTCACCGTCGTTGTGGCCTAGCGAACCGCACGGCACTGCCGGTCGCGCCCGGGTGGCTCCAAGCGGCCGGCCATCCAAGGCTCAGCTGTCGCGCCGCTGCAACGGCCGATAGTCCACTCGGCCAACGTAGCGAGCGTGTTTCGGCAGCGCGCAACAGGAGGGAGGTGTGCTGAATCAGGGCGGCTGTCCCTCGGCGACCCATTACGGAAGTGTATAGTCGATCCGGCTGGCAGGTGGCACGGGAGTAAGCAGGTAGACATCAACCCACCGGTACCAGAGCTGGAGGTTGTCGTCATCGTAGCCCAGATCAATGCGCTTGCCCTTGATCGCTCCGCCGGTGTCCCCGGCGAGGCCGACACCATAGCCGGGGACGTACACCTCGCTACGCAAGTTGATCACTCGTGGATCAACGGCAACGATACCGTCTCTCATGGTCATACCCGTGGCCGTGCGCCCGTAGTGGGGGCTGGACGGCGACACCCCGGCCGTCGACGCCGAGTAGGATGTCGCCAGCATCCGGATGGTGCGCCAGTAGTCGCGGGGACCTGATGGCGTGTTCACCGTCCGGACGATGATCTTCGTGCCGTAACCGCGGATGTTGGTCGTAGGAGGGACGGCAACGTACACGTTCTCCACCGTTCGGGACACTTCCTGACTGTTCTCATAGCGCACGCGAATGCGGCGCTCGCGGACGCCCGGCGAGCCCTCCTGGAGAAGGCGTTGGTTGTCGATCTCCAGATCCGGATCGGGACGCCACACCGACTCGTAGGGAATCGGTTCCTGCAAGATGAGGAAGCGCTCGGTGACCCGGACCACCTCGATGGTCGTTTCACCGGCCACAGCTGTGCCAGGCAGCGGAGCTGACGAGGCCAGCTCGCCTCCTTCAATATCAGGATCTGGGGTAACGGATGCATAGTCCTGTCCGTTCAGGACGATCCCAAGATCTGCCAGGACTTCGTAGGGGTCGTCTCGGTGGGTGCGCGTGCGGAGCGTGCGTCCGTCCACTCGTATGGTCACAGGCTTGGAACGTTCGAGGTGGACGGCCATGCCCGGTGAAACGCGTGTGCCCAGCCGGGGCCGGACACGATCGGCCAGGTACAGCGTGTATCCTGCCCGCCGAAGGGCCTCGCCAACGGTACTGGCTGTAGTGTGAAACGATGCGGTCTCGTCTCCTTCCTGCACGGCGATCAGCACGGAACGGTGGATGATCACGCGGGGGGATTCCCTCTGTAGAGCCTCATTTCGTAGGTCGCCCTCAACGAACAGCTCATCATGTGGTCCCAAGGTCACGCGGGCTTCACGCAGCACGTCATCGACGGATTCAGCGCGGGTGAGCAGCGTCAGACTCTGACCATCGACGGAGACATTGACGGGGTGGGCACGCTGGATCCGTATGATCGTCCCGGGCCTGAGCGCAGTCGACGGTCGAGGGAATATGGCATCTTCGGGGCGGGTGGACACATCGTACGCGACGAGCACGGCCGCCACAGAATCCTGGTGGGTTAGGAGCTGGCGGGAGTGACCGTCGATCTCAAGAGTGATGGATACGAGCGTCGCGCGGTAGCCAGTAGCCAGAGCAAGAGCGCTGAGAACCAGGACCAGGAGCGCTTGAATCGTCCGAGGCAGTGTTGAACGTCTTGAAGGCAACGCGGTCACTGTCTCCATAGGGCGGCGCGTCGACAGCGGATCTGGCGACCGGGATCCCTCGAGCCTGTCAGGCAGTGCGAGTAACAGCCAGGATTGGGTTGGGCGCTTCTCGTCACGTGCTGGTTGAGCGTCGAAGAGCCCCCACGCAGACTCGGTAGGGGGCTCGCCAGAGCCTATGACCAGTTTCCTTCCTGGCCGCGACGGGCTGTGAGCCAGGCCTGGTTAAGGCGAAGGCCGTGCACCCTTCGTCGAACTGGACCTCCCGGCTTACCCCGGCCCTTCGGCTCCGGCCAGGCACCCCTGCGGCGCCCAGGAGAGGACTCCTTACCGCTGCTTCCTTCCGGACCTGACGGGGTTCAGAGGCTCCTGCCGCGCAGGACCCAGCCCTCAACGTCTCCAGACTGGGGCAGTAACGAGGGATCCAGCCCTCGGAAGGGAATTCGATCCCGCTGTGGCGGATTGCGGGTAAAGGGCACCGCCAGTTCCCCATCTAGCACGGCCAACACCCATGCTACCGTACTGGTGAGCTATTGTCAACCGATTTCGCGCCGAGCCATTGTAGGTTCCCTCACTCATTACTGGATCTTGGGTACCTCGTGGACGCGGACAGGAGGTTGCTCACCAACGTGCGCAGGGTATAATGGGCATCGAGTTAGCTGTGTTCCAGCGAGGACGGGCACCCGACCTAGGCCCATAGCGCTTCATGGCGGACTGCGGAAGAAGGACCGTCGTTATGGTCGGCCCCTTCGGTATGGGGCCTCGTGGCACCATGCGCGAGCGTGCGCTGCCTATGGCGCAGGCCCTGGTCGCGCGGGGCCACGAAGTCACGCTGCTCGTCCCACCATGGCGGAACCAGGAGGACTCCGGGCGTTGCTGGGAGTCGAACGGGGTGCGGGTGGAGAACGCGCGGCTCCCCCGCAACGTGCCGGGGCTGTTTCAGGCGGTGACTGCGCTGCGGCTGTACAGAAGGGTGCGCGGCCTCCGGCCCGATGTCGTGCACCTGTTCAAACCGAAGGCGTACAGCGGGCTTACGCACTGGCTCCTGGGGCAGACGCGGCTTCGGGACGGGCCGCGTCTCGTGGTGGACGCCGACGACTGGGAGGGCCCCGGGGGCTGGAATGAGTTGGGAGGCTACACGGCTGCGCAGCGCTGGTTCTTTGCCTGGCAAGAGCGGTGGGGGCTTACCCATGCCGACGCCGTGACTGTGGCCAGTCGCACCCTGGAGAGCCTGGTGTGGGCGATGGGAGTCCCACCCCGTAAGGTATTCTACGTGCCAAACGGCGTTGGAGAGCCTACCGGGAGGGACGCTGTGCTCGCCAATGGTCTGCGCCCCTGCATCCTACTGTACACCCGTTTCATCGAGTTCCCGATCTCACGCGTTGTTGAGGTCTATTGCAGGGTGCGAGAGCTGATCCCGGATGCTCAGTTGCTGGTCGTGGGTGAGGGCCTGTTCGGCGAGGAGGAGCAGCTCTTCCGGCTGGCGGACAACGAAGGCCTTACCGTGGACCGTCTTCCATCACCTGCCGCGGGCACTGGTCCGGTTGAGCCGGGGAGGTCTGCCGTCTCCAGTCAGGACATCATCTACGCAGGCTGGGTGCCGTCCGGTTCACTTCCTTTCTATTTCGGTAGGGCCGACGTTGCCATCTATCCCTTTGACGACACACTGATCAATCGGGCGAAGTGTGCGGCGAAACTGCGGGACCTGTTGGCGGCCGGGGTTCCCGTGGTTGCTGAGGGAGTGGGCCAGAATCGCGAGTATATTTGCCACGGCAAGACCGGCCTGTTGGTCACGCCTGGCGACGTCGCATCCTTCGTCGATGCTGTGGTCCGCCTATTGTGCGATCGCGATTACCGCAAGTGTCTTGGTGAGGCAGCTGCCCGCGACTTGCGAGAGCGATTCGCCTGGGACCAGCTGATCGACAGGGTCGAGAGCGCCTACCAACCGGCAAGGTGAGACGTTTCCTCTGGCGCTGGCTTCCCCCGCTCATCTGGATGGGCACGATCTTTGCCGTCTCGGCGCACCCGACGCTGCCCTCCGTTCCCGGCTTCTGGGATCTCCTCGTCAAGAAGGTGCTCCACGCTGCGGCATATGGCGTGCTGATGGGGCTCATTCTTCGCGCCCTACGCGGCTACTGGTCGGACGCGGCGCTGATTCGACTGGCGAGCAGCGGCCTATCTCTCGCTTATGCCCTCAGCGACGAGTACCATCAGACTCTGGTACCCGGGCGCAACGGTAACCTGCTTGACGTGGCAGTGGACGCAGTCGGGATTGCGGCGGTTATGGTGATTGACTGGCGACGGCAGACGTAGGAGGTGGGGGCTGCGTCGGTCTCTCAATCAGAATCCGGCCAAACAGATGGTCCTGGCGAACGCAGACCCGGTCCTGCTTGATCAGCTCCAGGACAGCCCACAGTGTCACAATCACCTCGAGACGGGACATAGCCTGGGACAGGAGGTCACGAAACCCGATCTGGTGGTATTGCAGCAAGCTCTGCTCGATGTGCTCGATCTGATCCTCGATAGTTACGCTTATGGGAGAGACGACTTCACCCACCGGGGGACCACGCTTGTCGGCCAGGGCCTCTCGGGCGATGGAGAGTAGGTCGGCGAGCGTTACCTCAGCCAGATCCGGATCGGGCGCAGGCCGTGGCGGCACAGCTAGACGGACAAAGCTTCGCAGTCCCGCCACCTCCCTGTCGTGGAGCGCGCCGGCAACCTCTTTGAACTGCTTGTAGACTTGAAGCTGTAACACGAGGTCTTGACCGACGTCCTCAGACTGATCCTCGCCGAAGGGTCTTGAGGGGCGGGGTAGCAGTGCAACCGATTTGATAAGAACGAGCTTGGCTGCCACAACGAGGAAGTCCGCCAGATGCTTGGTCTCGCGTTGCTCCAACTCGGCCAGTGTCGCCAGGTACTGATCGGTGACCTGCGCTAGGGCAACCGCCGTTATGTCAAGCTCCTCTCGCTCAATGAGCTGAAGGAGAAGGTCTAGGGGCCCTTGGAAGACCGGCAGCTGAATCGGATGGAGTGCCATGGCAGCGGTACGGCATTATATCACAGATGGCTGCCAATCCAAGGCTTTCCATGGCATCCGTTTGTGGTATAATCTTGTTTGATTAGCCCCGGTGCTCAGAGTGGAAGCCTGCCGGGGCGGTTATTCGTCTGGGGGAGACATTCGTGTTCAATCCGATTGATGCCTTCCTGGGACTGTTCTCGCTAGACGTTGGCATCGACCTTGGCACGGCCAACACGCTGGTCTACGTGAGAGGGAAAGGCATCGTCATCAACGAGCCCTCGTGGGTGGCTGTCGAGCGCAAATCGAGACGAGTGCTGGCCATTGGCTCGGAGGCCAAGGAGATGGTCGGACGCACGCCTGAGAACATCGTGGCCATCCGCCCGATGCGTGACGGTGTCATCTCAGAGTTCGAGGTGACCGAGGCGATGCTGGACTATTTCATCAAGAAGTCACACAGCCAGATGATGCTGCCGTTCCCACGGCCGCGCGTTGTGGTGGGGATTCCAAGTGGCGTTACTGAGGTCGAGAAACGCGCGGTGTACGATGCCGCGCTGTCTGCCGGGGCGCGCGAGGTGTTTCTGATCGAGGAGCCCATGGCAGCTGCGATCGGGGCTGGGCTGCCGGTGACCGAGGCTCGAGGCGTCATGGTGGTGGACATAGGCGGCGGCACCACCGAGGTAGCCGTGTTCTGTCTGGGAGGCATTGTCGTGAGTCGGTCGCTGCGCATTGCCGGTGATGAGATGGATGAGGACATCATCCAATACGCGCGGCAGAAGTACAACCTGTACATCGGTGAGTGGATGGCGGAGCGGACGAAGATCGCGATTGGATCAGCGTATCCCCTTACTGAGGAAATGACCATGACGATTCGTGGGCGGAACCTGGTCACCGGACTGCCAGAGCAGATCGAGATCAGCAGCATTGAGATTCGGGAGGCCCTCAGCGGCTCCATTGACATCGTACTGGATGCAATCCGCGACACACTGGACGAGACCCCGCCGGAATTGGTATCCGACCTTATGGAGACAGGTATCTGTATGGCGGGCGGGACTTCCCAATTGAAGGGCCTTGCAGAACGCCTGACGGAGGAAGTCAACATAGACGCCTGGGTGGCTCAGGATTCGATGACGTGCGTTGCCCGCGGCGCCGGGAAAGTGCTCGAAGAGCTCGATACCCTTCGGGAGGTGTTGGTCAGCTCCGACAACCGGCGTCCCGCCATGTTTGCTCGGTTTTGATGGGAAGACAGGCGGCGACTGCTTGTGGTTGAGTCCCCTGGTCTTGGCATCCCCCACAGCTCGTACCCGAATAGCCCGCGCAGCCAAGTGCCTATGCGTTTGGCGAGGTGACACATGAAGCAACCCACACGCCCTTCTGTGTCGATCCGGCGGCAGGGCGAGCGGTCGTGGCTTCCCCTTGTTCTTCTCATCGTCAGCCTGCTCCTACTGGTATTCCACGAATCTGGCCTGCTTGCCCCAATCGAAAGCGCTGCTCACTATGCTCTTGATCCGCTGCAGCGCATTCTTGCCAACGTCACGGAAAGCGTTGGAGGCGTGTTTCGAGCGCGGCTCGACGCGCGGGAGCTGCGAGCCGAGGTGCGGGCGTTGCGGGCTCAGGTAGATGCCTTGACTGTGGAGAACGTCCGACTGCGGGAGTATGAGGCGGAGTCCCAGGAGCTTCGTGCCCTCCTCAAGTTCGTCAGTGAGTACCCGGTGTCCACGTATCTGGGTGCAGAGGTGGTGAGCCGCGAAGCCTGTGAGGACTACCCTTGCGGCGACAGCATCGGTGTGGATCCCAATCCCTACTTGCGCTACGTAACCATCAACGTGGGCGCGCAGCAGGGTGTGGAGGTCGGTATGACAGTGGTGAGCGGTGGGGCTGGTCTCGTGGGTCGTGTGTCGCAGGTCGGGCCGCGGACGGCCAAGGTCCAGCTTCTCACAGACCCCGATAGTGCCGTGGCAGCCTTGCTGCAGACCACCAGGGGTACCGGCTTGGTGGTGGGGCAGCCCGACGGCACGCTGAGGATGGAGTACATCCCCCAGGAAGAGGACGTCAGCGTCGGAGATATCGTGCTGACCTCCGGTTTGGGTGGCTTGATGCCCAAAGGCCTGGTCATCGGCCAGGTTACGGAGGTGGAGCAGAAGGAGTACGAGACCTTCCAGACAGCGACAGTCAGGCCGGCCGTGGACCTTTCGAGGCTTGAGCTCGCACTAGTCACCACGGGTTTCGAGCAAGTCCCGCTTGAGGATGTGGCGCCTGAGTAGGGGTGTAGCCGGTTGGACGCAGGGCGGCGGTCCTCGGTCGGGAGCGGGAGAGTGCCTATTGAAGGCTTCCGCGGACGGGATGTGCGGCCGGGCTATCGCACCCGGCCAGCACCCTATCGGAACATAGGAGGCTGTCGATCAATCCGTATGTCACGCTGCCACTTCTCACAGTTGCGGCACTACTCCAGACAACGGTATTGTCTCGGATAGATGTGCTAGGTGCACAGCCGAACCTGGTACTCCTTGTTGTAGTGCTCTGGTCCTTGGTGCGCGGTGTCGATGAGGGGCTTATGTGGGCCTTCGTAGGAGGCCTCATCGTGGACATCCTTTCAGGGGGGCCACTGGCCGGCACAGCTATCGCCCTTCTCGCGGCGGCCTACCTGGCGGGGCAGTCGCTGGGGCTACAGGTGGGGTCGCAGGTGGTGCGTGCCATGTTCCTCACCGCGCTAGGCACCGCAGGGTTTCACCTAGCCTTGCTGCTCGTGCTTGACTGGACAGGTCATGCGGTGGATTGGGCTTTCTCCCTAACGCGCGTGACCGGGCCATCCGTGGTTCTCAATACGCTGCTGGCTCCCTTGGTTCTTCAACCCTTGAACTGGCTGGATCGCGTTACACGGCAAGAGGGACTCGCTCTTTGAAGGTCAACATAGGGTCCGAAGGCGTCAAGCCGCGTCCGGGTCAGGGCACCCTGCGTGACACTGGGCTAGGCCGTCTGCTTGGTGCCAAGGGTGCCGTGCGAGTGGCCTTGTTGGGGTTGGTCATCGTCTTTTCCTTCGCGGTCTTCACCCGCCGGCTGTGGCAGCTCCAGTTTGTGCAGGGCCAGGAGTACCGTAGGGAGGCAGAGCGGCAGAGTACGACGCTGATAACCGTGCCTGCATCCAGGGGGATCATCTACGACCGCAACGGCGAGCGGCTGGTGCAGAATGTCCCTAGCTTCAGGATAGCGGTTGTGCCGGCCTACTTGCCCGACGATGCGGATCAAGCAGGTGACGTTCTCATCCGGCTGGCCGTGCTGTTGGACATCCCATACACAACGGCCGATGAGGCGGGAGAGAACGACGAGGCCACTGTGGGCATCAAGGAGCTGATCGAAGACGTACCCTACGTGGCTCCCTACCGTCCTATCGTGATCCAGCGGAACGTGGATCGGCACAAAGCTCTGCTCGTGGCACAGGAGATGAGCACCCTGCCCGGTGTGTCAGTCGACGTGGAATCCGTGCGGAACTACCCCCACGGATCGTTCATGTCGCAGATCTTGGGCTATCTTCTGCCCATCCCTGAGGAGCAGGAGCAGGCGTATCGCGACGAAGGGTACGACCCAGCCACGGACCGGGTTGGAATCTCAGGCGTTGAGGCAACCTATGAGGAGCAGCTGAGGGGCAACAAGGGCGAACAGATTGTCGAGGAGGACGTGCTTGGGCGGGTGCTGCGCGTGGTTGAGGAACGTGCGCCGCCGGTCCCGGGGGACAACGTCGCCCTAACGATCGATCTTGGTCTCCAGCAGGCAGTGTTTGAAGCGCTTGAGGCAGGTCTGCTCGCTGCCGATTCACCGCGAGGTGTGGCGATCGCTATGAACCCGCGGACGGGTGAGATCCTGGCAATGGCCAGCCTACCGACATATGATAACAATGTCTTCGTGGAGGGTGTATCCCGGCGAGACTGGGAAGGGTGGCAGGACGTCCATAGGCCGCTCATCAATCACGCCATCTCGGATGCTGTGCCTCCAGGGTCCGTGTTCAAGGTCGTGATGGCCTCAGCCGCCCTCCAGGAGGGCGTACTCACCCCGAGGACGCGCCTTGAGTGCCCGGGGCGCATCGTTGTGCCAAACAAGTACTATCCCAACGACCCCGGGCAGGCTCAACCCTTCTACTGCTGGAACGAGGCTGGGCATGGGGCGCTGGACGTGGTCGGTGGGATCGCCCACTCGTGCGATGTGTTCTTCTACAAGACAGGGGGCGGCTTCGAGGAGGCGGACTTCGACGGGCTAGGGGTCGCGAGGATTGCTGAGTACGCCCTGATGTTTGGCCTGGGAGAACCCTCCGGGGTGGAGCTACCGGCCGAAAGCGGCGGGTTGGTGCCCACATCCGACTGGAAGCGCCACACGTACGGTGAGAGTTGGTCCACAGGAGATACGTACAACCTATCGATCGGCCAGGGTTTCCTTGAAGTGACACCGCTGCAGATGCTGAATGCCGTCAACGTCGTGGCGAACGACGGCGTGCTCTACCGTCCCAAGATCGTACATCATGTCACTGATGCGGCAGGTGAGGTGACCCTGCCGTTCGACCCGGAGATCGTCCGGACCGTCGCCATCAGCAAGGAACACCTTTCGTTGGTGCGGGCAGGCATGGAGGGCGCGGTGGCATACGGGACGGCGGCCCGCCGGGGACAGATCGAGGGACTGAGCATTGCAGGCAAGACGGGCACCGCGCAGTTCTGCGACGACATCATGTGCGGAGTCGGATACGAGCAGCCCGAGCACGCGTGGTTCGCTGCCTTTGCGCCGGTGT
>JASFVG010000009.1:0-26898 GCA_050049955.1 Anaerolineae bacterium
TCGGTGGTCCCCGCAGCACTGGCCTTCCTGCAGGCAAGGCAGTCGGGCACCGACGCCACCGCCGCTGCTGGTCAGGCCCTCATCGGGGCCCTGACGGGCTCTCAGCACGTCAACCCGCTTCAATCTGGCACCCCGCGTGCTGCAGCCGGAGGGCTGATAGCGCAGAGCGTCCTGAAGGCGCTGCTCGGTGGCAGGTAGAAAGGCGCACCGGCTCATCATCTATACCCAAGACTAAGGAGGAACACGTGGCGAAGAAGGAGAAGGAGGGGAAGAGGAAAGGCCTGTTTGGCCAGGCTATGGACGCCCTCTCGGCCCGCGACGAGAAGGAAGAGGCCAAGAAGGCAGAAGAGGAAGCCGAGGCCGCAGAGCACAAGGCAGCTCTCGAGAGGGCCAAGCGGGAGGCTGCGGAGGCCAAGGCCCGGGCGGCTGACAAGAAGCTGGAGGAGGCGGAGGCGAAGCTCAAGGAGGCCGAGGCAAAGCTCGAGGAGGCCGAGAAGGAGGCCACCGAGGCCGAGCTCAAAGCCGCCCGGGAGGAGAGGCAGCGGAGGCGCGAGGAATGGGAGATGAAGCAGCGCCTGCGACGGGAAGCGGCGAAGAAGGCAAAGGAGGAGGCGGAGGCGGCGCGCACGTACGTCGTCAAGTCGGGCGACAACCTGAGCAAAATCGCCGCTGAGCTTCTCGGTGATGCCAGTCGCTGGCCCGAGATCTTCGAGGCCAACAAGGACAAGATCAAGGATCCGAACTTGATCTATCCCGGTCAGGAGTTTGACATCCCCGCCAAGTAGCGGACGAGGTGACGATCGACACAACACCCGAGTCCCCGCAGATTCAAGACGAAGCACAGACAGGAAAGGAGAGCAGGCAATATGGCGAAACTCGAGGTCATTGAGGGCATTGGCCCGATCTACGCTGAGAAGCTTCGCGATGCTGGCATCAGCACCATCGAGGCGCTGCTCGAGGCCGGGGCGGCCCCGGAAGGCCGAAAAGCGCTGGAGGAGGCCACCGGCATCGGACACGAGTACATCCTCGACTGGGTCAACCGAGCCGACTTGATGCGCATCCGGGGCGTGGGCGAGGAGTACAGCGACCTTCTGGAGAGGGCCGGTGTCGACACGGTCGTCGAGCTCGCCCAGCGCAACGCCGACAACCTCTATCAGAAGCTTCTAGAGGTGAACGCCGAGAAGAAGCTGGTTCGCCGTCCCCCGAGCAGCGGGGCGGTCGCCCAGTGGGTGCAGCAGGCCAAAGCGCTGCCGCGCGTCGTGTCCTACTAGAGAAGCGACCGAGACGCAGTTCCCTCTGCGGATCACCAACCTTCAGGCGTACCCTCTGAGGGCAAAGCTGGCGTACGTGAGCAGGGCTGAGGGAGTCCTCCGTTCGCGTTGATCCCTCTGGAGAGCGGCGACGACCCTCGGGCCGGTTCAAGCAAGAAACGCAAACTCGAGTCACCCTGTGGTGACTCGAGTTTGCGTTTCTATGGTGCGACCAACCCTAGAGCGGTTCAGCTGAACCATCTACTTCACGGGATCTGCTGGCTCCTCTGCCAACGCACGCCGATCACCCGGTCGGTGCTAGAGACTCAGCGCCACTTGATCGATCACGCCTACGATGACGGCGCGCACCGCTCCGGGGTCGAGGCCAAGGACCTGACGCGCCCCGTTTCCCTCGTCAATGACTAACACCGTGTCACCGGGCCCGGCCTGGGCAACGTCCACGGCGATGTCGTAGTCTCCGGTCTCCTGGCCCTGCAGATCGAGCTGATCCACGAGCAGCAGCTTGCGGGCGTCCAGGTGTGGAATCTTGATGGTGGCTACCACGGTCCCGGTGACCTTGCCGATGTACACCGTCAGCTCGGCTCCCCGTCGCGTTGGCCCCTCGCCGGTGACAGGTGGTGCCACACGGCGGTCGGCTGTTGGAGGCGCTCCCCCCGGTCCATGTCGACCTCATCGACGATTCCGGTGATGGCCAGATCGACTGGCACGAAGACCTCCGGCAACGCCTGTGCCCCCTCGCGGCTTGCCACCATGAAGACCAGCTCGCCAGGGGCGGCCTGGGCTGTTGCGTCGGCGGCGATCACGGGACGTCCGCGCGGATTCCTGTCCCGGTCCAGGGGTTGCACGACGAGGAACTTGATCCCGTCCAGCCCTTCGTACTTGCGGGTAGCGACCAGCGTACCTATCACACGCGCGAACTTCATGTGCGGTCACCCAGACGCTCACTCACCCGGGCTCGGAAGCGGGTAGCATCGGAGATGTTCTCCCACATCTCCGCGTGGAGCTGCGCGATGACCACCTGTCTCACCAGCAGTTCGGTCCGATCTAGAGCACCCACGCCGATCGCAACGGCGGCCTCCACGTCGGCGACCAGACCGGAGAAGAGCACGATGCCCTTGCCCCCCAGTCCGTCAGCCAACCGCACCTCGACCAGTCGCACCTCGGCGCCCTTGATGCCCGCATCGGCCGCGTGGATCGCAGCCGCGACCGTGGTTGTCTCGACGATGCCCAGGGCGTCCTTCTCCTCGGGCACCCTCCCCCCGCCGATAGCCTCCACCACCTCGGGGTGCACCTGCGGTAGGAAGACGAAGTCGACGTAGGCATTCCCGCCCACCTCACGTCCGGCCGCCAGTGATTCCTCTACGCTGGCTACCTCGCCCCCGATCAACACCAGGTACTTGCCTGGCTGGACTGTGCCCGCCTTGATGACGTCAATCGGGGCACGCTTGACCATAGCGTCGGCGGCCTCAATACCGGCCGCGATACTGCTGAATTCAAGCAGAGCGAGGGCTGGTTCGATCATGGGTCGGGCCAACGGCCTTCGTGGGACGGCGCGCTAGACAATTCGGAAAGAATCCTTCAGCACGCAGCGGCGGATGCGGCTGAAGCTGATCGGGTTGGTAATGCCTTCGCCCGTGGGACTGGCGATGGTGAACGAGCAGAAGCCCTCACCGCCGTACCCCACGCCGCCGAAGGAAGGGGCGTTTTTCACGAATATGCTGCAGTCCATCTCACGCGCCATCCGACTCAGGTGATCCAGATTCTTGGAGTGCATCACCGCAGTGTGCCGGAACCCGCGCTCTGCCTTCTTCGCCAGATCAATGCCCTCATCGGCGCTGGAGACCCGCACCAGCGGCATAATGGGCATCATCTGCTCCGTGAGCACCAAGGGATGGTCTGGCTCCACCTCACACACCACCAGTCGAACTTCGTCGCCGACTTCAACGCCAATCTCCTGCAGGAGCATGCTGGCATTCTTGCCGATGAAGGCCTTGTTCATCGTGCCGTGCTGTCCCGACGGCGGAGCCTGGGTGAAGATCGCCCGCATAAGCCGCTTGAGCTGCCACGAGCTGATCTCGTAAGCTCCGTGGGCGCACATGACGCGCTTTAGTTCGTCGGCAATCGATGAGACAGCGAAGGTCTCCTTCTCGTCAACACAGATGATGTTATTGTCGAATGACGCGCCGCGTACGACGTCCCGGCCGGCTTGCTCTACGTCAGCGCTCTCGTCGACCACCACCGGTGGATTGCCCGGCCCGGCGCAGATGGCCCGCTTGTCGCTCTTCATCGCTTCCCGCACCACGCCTTCACCGCCGGTCACAACGAGCAAGGCTATGCCGGGGTGGCGCATGATCTGCTGGGCCGTCTCGATGGTTGGCTCGGCCAGCCCTACGACCAGGTTCGGCGGTCCCCCCGCCTCCCTGACAGCCTCGTCTACCAGCTGCACGGCATGATTGGAGCAAGACAGAGCGCCGGGGTGAGCGTTGAAGACAACGGCGTTCCCGGCCGCCACCATGCCGATTGCATTGCAGATGACGGACGACGTGGGGTTCGTACTGGGAATGATCGCGCCGATCACGCCGTAGGGCGCGTACTCCACCAGCGTCATGCCGTCGTCGCCGCTCCACGCAGTGGGGGCCAGGATCTCAGTGCCCGGCACCTTGTTCGCGTTGAGCAGGTTCTTCTCGATCTTGTCCTCGTAGCGTCCCATCCCTGTCTCTTGCCAGGCCTCGTGAGCCAGGACCTGCGCGTTTTCGCGCATGATGCGACGGATATGGGCGATCATCTGCTCGCGCACCGCCAGCGGCATGCGGCCCAATTCCACGTACGCGCGGCGGGCTGCCTCCACCGCGGTATCGACATCCGGGAACAGGTTGTCTCCGTGACGCAGGACTGGTACAGGGGAAGGAGGCCTGCTCGCAGCCTCCGGCTCCACGGCCGGGCCGTGGCGCACCCGTTCCCCCTGCCGCAGTTCCGACATCAGGTTGTCGATAATGGCCTGGATGCGAGCTTCTTCCATCTTCACTCAGCCTCTGCTTTGTCGTACTTCACGACGCCGCCAACCTCCCAGGTGTCCACAATGGCCATGATGACGGCATCACAGGGGCGCTTGTCGGTCAGCTTCGTCTGGCGGGCGGCGCTGCCCGTGGCGTACAGCACCACCTCGCCCAGCCCCGCCCCAACGGCGTCCGCCGCCACCCGGTAGCCGCCCGTCTCCGTACCCTCAACATCCAGTTGCTTGAGCACCAGGAACTTCAGTCCCTGCAGGGTGGCTTCCTTGCGCGTGGCAACCAGCGTGCCCACGACCTTGCCGAGTTGCATGAGGAACTCCAATCAAATGACGAAGGGCGACAGGCAAGTGGGCCCTCGCTCACCTCCCGCCCTTGCGTCGCTCGCCGGCCGCAGAAGGTTATTCGCCCTCGACGGGTCCGCGCCCCAGAGGCAGCGTGACGTCCACGTTGGCATGCGGGCGCGGGATGACGTGGATGGCCACGAGTTCTCCCACTCGCTCCGCCCCCCGGGCGCCAGCTTCAACTGCCGCCTTGACGGCCGCCACATCGCCGCGCACGATGGCCGTCACCTGGCCGCCACCGGTCTTCTCATAGCTCACCAACTCGACCTTCGCAGCCTTGACCATGGCGTCAGCCGCCTCGACCATCGCGGGAAAGCTCTTTGTTTCGATCATGCCCAGTGCGTCTGTCATAGTATCCTCCTCAGGATAGCAATGCGTGGGATCGCAGTGGCTGCAGCCACGTGATGGTTCTAGTCACGGCGCTGTGTCTCCATCTCGCGCCCGCCCACACCTTCGATAGCGGCAACGGCCGCGGGATAGCCCGCCATGATATCCCGCTCCTCGCCACCCAGGTAGACACGTCCAAAGCTGCCGAAGGCTCGCACCTCCAGGATGTTGATGTTGGCCGCCTTCTCCGCCTCGTTGGCGGCGAGGGCGGCATAGCCAGCCGGCTCCACTTCCAGCACATACAAAGTCTGCCCTGCCAGCAACATGTGTCCGTGACGCATGCGGTTGATGAGCTGCACCTGGTGGGCGTCTATGTGACGAATGATCTGGCTGGAGACGACACGCGGTTTGAGCCGGTCATCCTCCTGCAGATCCAGCGCCTCCAGGATCGCTGCTCCAGCCGCGCGGACCTCAGCCTGCTCTTGATGGTGCACCTCCAGGAGGCCGAACAGCCGCTCGACTATCTGCATGCCTGGTCGGACGCGGGTGGACTTCAGGGCTATGTCCGTGATACGGTTGATCTCGATGCCGGGAGAGATCTCCACCCAGAGTGAGGTGTCGTAGGGAAGCGGCAGGAAGCCCCTGGCCACGGTACCCAGGAACCCAGCATGCTGTGGCTGCAGACTATCTAGGAAGCAATAGGTGCGTAGCTGTACAGTCATACCTGTTCTCCTTCGGATTCACTCCCCGGACTCTTGCATGATCTTCACGCTGGCACTCGCACCGATACGGGACGCCCCCGCCGCGATCATCTGCTGTGCGTCTTCATAGCTTCGGATGCCCCCAGCCGCCTTGACGCCGATTGTTGGGCCAACAACGCGTCGCATCAGCGCCACGTCCTCCAGGGTCGCTCCGCCCGGACCGAATCCCGTGGAGGTCTTGACAAAATCCGCGCCCGCCACCTTCGTCAGCTGGGAAGCCACGACCTTCTCCTCGTCGGTCAGAAGCGCCGCCTCAATGATCACCTTGAGGATGGCATTGCCGGCGTGGCACGCTCGGGCCACGGAAGCGATATCGCGCTCCACCAGCTCATAGTCTCGCGACTTGAGCGCGCCAACGTTGATCACCATGTCGACCTCGTTAGCGCCCTCCCGGATGGCTTGCTGCGACTCAAAGACCTTTGTCTCGGTCGATGTTGCTCCCAAGGGGAAGCCGACGACGACGCAGACGGGAACGCCGCTGCCCTTGAGGAGTTGCCCACATAGCGCCACGTTGGCCGGGTTGACACAGACCGATGCGAACCCATACTTCCGCGCCTCGTAGCAGAGCTGGGCTATCTCGTCCTGCGTCGCATCTGGTTTGAGCAGCGTATGATCGATCATATGGGCCATAGAGCCGTCAGTGGGCATGATGCCCAGGGTGCTGGCGACGCGGTCGGCTCCGGCCCTGACGACGGGCTGGACGCGCTCTACGTAGTCGTGGGCAGAGATGGCCGGGAGTGCTGCACCATCAGGCTCGACCTCCTCCTGCATGAGGAGGAGCACCTGATGGGTGACCTGCTCGATGATGCGCTCCAGCGTCTCCTCGTCCAGTCTCCTCATCCCTCAGCTCGCAGTGTCAGCTATCAGGTAGCGGCGCTCGATGTCCGTGATCTTCTCCACCCGCCGGGCGTGGCGTCCGCCTCCAGCCGGTGTCTCCAGCCATGCCTTAACGATCTGTCGCGCCAGGTTGGGACCGATCAAACCTGCTCCCAGCGTCAGCACGTTGGCGTGGTTGTGTTCCCTGCTGTTGACAGCGGTCGCCTGGTCGTAGCACATCGCAGCGCGGACCCCAGGCACCTTGTTGGCGGCCATGCAGGAACCAATACCCGCTCCATCCACGACGATGCCACGCCAGGCCTCTCCGTCAGCCACCAGATGCGCCACCGCGTATGCGAACTCTGGATAGTCAACCGATGTGGTACTGTCGGTCCCGCAGTCCACGATGGCATAGCCCAATTCCTCTAGGGTCCCCTTCAGCAATTCCTTGAGCTGGTAGCCACCGTGGTCGGCCCCGATCGCAACGGTTTGCTGGCCAGGAGGTGCGGTGTTGACGCTGGGGGCGTCGGCCGCGGCGCCCGAGGGAGGACTGGCCCGCCTCTCCAAAGCGACCCTTCGGTCGAGGGCGATCTGCTCGGCGAGCGGGGTGATGAGCGCTCCAGGCGGAACTGTCAGCCGTCCACCGGTGGGCACCTCGCGAACATCCTTCGCCGTGACCAGACGGGAGGCGCTCGCCGGCCTCGTCCCCAGTGGCATACCTAGCGTCCGGTACACCACGCGCCGCACCATCTGTTGAACGGCTTCTTTGTCCAGCGTCCTCTCCATTGCCATTGCAGGGGTTGTCAGGGGTACAATCCTCTGACAGGGTCGCATTATAGCACATACAGTGTGGAACACAAACTCCACTGTGGCTACATGTGTAGCCCCTAATTGTCTTCCGCACCACACAGGCGCCGGTTGACTTCCGATGCGGGTTGAACTATACTAGCCAGACCACACGATATCAAGCTGACATCTCCGGGAGGCAACGCGATGGACTTCGAGAGACTTGGTGCATTCTACTTGGGCAAGCAGTACGATGTGGCCGAGGAACAGCGGCTGGATCGCCTGCTTATGTATGATGCACGGGACCTGACCACCCACGCCGTCTGCGTCGGCATGACGGGCAGCGGGAAGACGGGCCTATGCATCGACCTCCTTGAGGAGGCAGCCCTGGACAACGTGCCCGCGATTATCATCGACCCCAAGGGGGACATGACGAATCTGCTGCTCACTTTCCCTGAGCTGCGCCCTCAGGATTTCCGTCCCTGGATCAACGCCGATGACGCGCGCCGCAAGGGGCTTAGCGAAGACGCATTCGCTGCTCAGCAGGCCGACCTCTGGCGAAACGGGCTGGCGGAATGGGGGCAGACCGGGCAGCGCATCCGCACCCTACGCAGCGCGGCGGACTTCCCGATCTACACGCCAGGCAGCGACGCGGGCATCCCTGTCTCCATTCTGCAGTCCTTCGCCGCACCAGCTCTCAGCTGGGAAACAGAGGCAGAGCTGCTGCGTGAGCGCATCCAGGGGTCCGTCAGCGCCCTGCTGGGACTCATCGGCGTCGATGCGGACCCCATACAGTCCCGCGAACACATCCTGCTCTCCAACCTGTTCGAGCACTTCTGGTCGAAGGGCGAAGATCTAGACCTGCCGAAGCTGATTCTCTCGATCCAGAAGCCGCCGATCCGCCAGCTCGGGGTGTTTGACGTCGATACGTTCTTCCCGGAGAAGGACCGCTTCGAACTGGCTATGAGGGTGAACAACATCATTGCATCGCCAGGGTTCCAGAGCTGGCTCCACGGACAGCCTCTCGACGTAGCCAGTTTCCTCGCCACGCCGGAGGGCAAGCCACGCCATTCGATCTTCTACATCGCCCACCTGAGTGATGCCGAGCGCATGTTCTTCGTCACCATGCTGCTCAATCAGGTGATCACTTGGATGCGCACCCAGCCAGGTACGACCAGCCTGCGCGCACTGCTCTACATGGACGAGATCTTCGGCTTCTTCCCGCCGGTGGCCAATCCGCCGAGCAAGCAACCTATGCTCACGCTGTTGAAGCAGGCGCGTGCCTTCGGCGTAGGAGTGGTGCTGACGACGCAGAACCCAGTGGATCTGGACTATAAGGGGTTGACGAATGCCGGGACGTGGTTCATCGGCCGGCTGCAGACGGAGCGGGACAAGATGCGAGTGCTGGACGGGCTTGAGACAGCGTCCTCGGAGGTGGGGAAGGCTCTGGACCGCGGAGACCTCAGCGACATCATCTCCGCTCTGGGCAAGCGCGTATTCCTGCTCCACAACGTTCACGAGGAGCTGCCTGTCACCTTCCAGACGCGCTGGGCGATGAGCTACCTGCGCGGGCCGCTGACCCGACTGCAGGTACGCGAGCTGATGAAGGGCAGCTCGCCTGATCAGCCCAGCGCGATCTCCGCCGCGGGAGGGGCCGCCGCCCAGCCTGCGGCTATCCGTCGACCAGAGGCCACCCCCCTATCGGAGGCCGGATTGGCTTCGGCGCCGCCGCCCCTTTCGAGTCGCATCCAGCAAGTCTACATCCCGATCGGACGCGGAGCATCATCCGCCGCCAAGGACGTGGAGAGCCGCGAGGGGGGTTCCATCGAGGTGAAGGATCGCCACCTACTGTACGTCCCCGCCGTCCTGGGGATGGGGCGCGTGCACCTCGTCGATCAGCGGAAGGGCGTGGCGGAGCAGGAGGATTTCGCCCTCCTGGCGCAGGCGCCGGAAAGCATCGGAATCCTCGCCTGGGAGAAGGCACAGCCGCTTGAGCTCACCCCTAGCGACCTGTCGGACCGTCCCGAGCCCGACGCAACCTTCGACGAACTACCTCAGTCCATCAACGAATCTCCCGAATTCACGGCTCTGAAGGACGACCTAGATGACTACCTCTACCGCAACACCGGCGTCACACTCCTCCACAGCCCAACTCTGGAAGCCTATTCGCAGCCAGGAGAGGGCGAGCGTGACTTCCGCGTGCGTCTCCAGCAGACAGCCCGGGAGCGGCGGGACGAGGAGATCGACAAGATCAATGAACGGTACGAGAGCAAACTGGACACGCTCGAGGACCGCCTGCGGCGCTACGAGGCCAGGCTCGCTGAGCGCAGGGCCGACGTAGCAGCGCGAAAGCGAGAGACCGCGGTCTCGGTCGGTGAGTCCGTCGTCGGTCTGTTCCTAGGAAGGCGCTCGACCCGCGTGGCCTCCACGGCCCTGAGCAAGCAACGGCAGGCTGCGAAGGCCAAGCTCAAGGTCGAGGAGACCGAGGAAGACGTGAAAGCGCTGCAGGAGGACATCGACGAGCTTGAGGAGGAGCTGCAGGACGACGTAGCAGCGATTCAGGAGCGTTGGGAGGACGCCTTGGAGGATTTCGAGGAGACGAAGGTCACACCTCGCCGCACCGATATCCAGATCGACCTGGTGGCGTTGGCCTGGGTGCCCCATTGGCAGATCACATACGAGGGACGCGGCGGCATCGAGCGCACGGACCTGGTGGAGGCGTATTAGGCCATTGATCGCCTGACCGTATGGGCGGATTCCTTAGCAAGCGGGTGACCAACTTGCTCCCTAGCAGCAGATTCCACCAGTCGCTCAGCCGCCTCGTCTCTACCGCGTGGGGGCACCGATGATAGAGCGTAGGGTCTACTGGTCTATCGATCTGGTTGCGGTGGCCGTGGCCAACTTGACCAACATCGCCATAGTGGTCGTCTTCCTGTTGCGTACCACGCGGATCGGGCGCCTGTGGGTGGGAGGTCTGGTCTGGATGGCTCTCGCCCTCTTACTCGCCATTGTCGTCGCGCTCAACATCCGGATGCGGCGTGACTGGTGGGCTACGCTGCTCCCCCTGCTGCTGATCGTCTTCCTGGTGGTGGAGGTGGCGCTGGACTACGTGACCAGGTACGATTTCCGGAATACGGCGCTGCTCGTACCGTATCTGATGCTGTATTACCTCTCCATCCTCGGTATGATCGGCTATGCGTTTCTGGTTCGGAGGGACTACGGCTATGTTACGCTGGCGACGTATTTCCTGAGTCAGGTCGCCGCTCTCTACTCCTACCTCAAGGTCAGACACGGGTGATAGGCACCGCTCGCCCGGCGTAATCCAGAGACGGCGTCGATCATAGCATCCCGTCCCACAGCCTCTGGCCTACCCTGGCCCCTCTACTTCATCGCGCCGGGCGGCATTAAGCGCTGGCTCAGTGCGTCGCATACGGCCTCAAGGAGGCCTACCAGATCCCCAGACGTCCATCGGATCACAAACCATGCTGAAGAAGACATGAGCGCTGATGCTGGAGCCATACCGGTGAGCATGAGCAGCGAGACGTGCAGCCCTCTCACCCGCCGGGAGTTCCTGACGGGGGCAACGCTGGCCGCTTTCGGGCTCGGCCTTGGCGCCTCGGCCAGTGTGAGCGGCTGCCTTGCGGCTATGCCTGGCTCCTCTTCAGGCGCCACACCATCCTGCATCCCCAGCCAGACCCCCAGACCCCTTCACGAGATGCGATACTATCGCACCCTGGCTGAGGGGTATGCCCAGTGCGAGGTTTGCTTCCGCCGCTGCGTGATTCGCCCAGACCGTCTGGGTTTCTGCTCCAACGTGCAGAACGTAGGAGGTAGGTGCTACTCCCTCGTCTACGGGCTCCCCTGCGCCCTCCAGACTGACCCCATTGAGAAAGAGCCCTCCTTCCATATGCTTCCCGGCTCGACCATCTACTGTGTGGCCACGGCCAGCTGCAACTTCCGCTGCCAGTTCTGCCAGAACTGGGAGATTTCCCAGCAGGACCTGTGGCACGTCCTGAACACCCCAGCCACGCCTGAGGAGGTCGTTGCCGGGGCGCAGGAGCACGGCTGCCAGGCCATCTCGTTCACCTACACCGACCCCATCGTCTTCTTCGACTACATGCTCGACATCGCGGAGCTGGCCCGGGAGAAGGGGCTCAAATCCCTGTTCCACACCAACGGCACGCTGACACCCCGAGCTATGGAGGCCGTGATGGAGGTGATGGACGCCGTCGTCGTGGACCTGAAAGGATTCACCAACGAATTCTACCAACGAGTCACGAAAGCCGAGCTGCTGCCTGTCCTTGACGGGCTCCGCGTGGTGGCCGCGTCGGGCAAACACCTGGAGCTGGTGCACCTCATCATCCCCACTCTCAACGATGATCTGGACGATATCCGCCGAATGTGTGAATGGACCCTCGAGAACCTGGGCGCGAACGTCCCAGTACACTTCATCCGCTTCTTCCCCACCTACAGACTGCAGCGTCTGCCCCCTACCCCGCTGGAAACGCTTGAACAGGCCATCGCCGTCGCGGACAACGTGGGCTTGCAGTACGTCTATATCGGGAACGTCCCCAGCCACAGGCGGAACAGCACTTTCTGCCCCAACTGTGGTTCTCGCGTCCTTGAGCGCATCTACTTCTTCGTCGTGTCTCAGGAGATGCTCGATGGCTGCTGCGGCTTCTGCGGGCACCCTATTCCCGGCGTCTGGGCCTAAACCCGTGCCCCCGTCCAGACACCCCCCGTCCCTTTCGGGCGGCGCCCCCTCACCCGCCAGCTTCACCAATCCTCCTACACAGCGTATACTTGGATCGCTGCCGGTCCCTCCGCTGGGCAGTTGTACTCACACACCCCGCATCCAATGCACCGCTCCTCGAGCACCCGCGGTCGCGCGATGATCAACGGTTGGCCTAGCTCGTCCACGTCCTTGGTCTTCTCCATCACGATCGCCTTCTCCAGTAGAGGGCACGTGTCGTAGCAGACCGTGCAAACACGCAGATCGGCCCAGGGGATGCAACGGTCCTGGGCAATCTTCGCAATCCCTATGACCGTCCCGCGCTTCTCCTCCAAGCTCAGGTGGGGGATCGCCCCCGTGGGGCACACCTGGCCGCACTGGCAGCAATCGTAGCTGCACCAACCCACGCGAGGGATGAGCCAGGGAGTCCCTACTCCCTCCCACCCAGCCTCCAGCACTGCTGTCTGCAGCCCCGAGCTGGGGCAGATCCTCACGCATTCCCCACAGCGCGAGCACCGGCTCAGCATCTCATCCTCGCGCACGCCCGGCGGTCGGATCAGCTCACGCACTGGGAGGACCCGCACCGGCCACCACCGTAGAAGCCAGGTCCCCCCTGCCCCCGCGGCCAGAGAGATCAGGACCTGCCGTCGGGTGGGATCGTGGGCCCGCCACGGGTGCCAGTCCCGCCCTCCCTGGAAATGGATCGCCTCTGTCGGACATCGCGTTCCGCAGGTCAAGCAGACCATGCAGTCAGCCGGGTCGCTGGCGCAGCCTTCCGCCGGCTCGGGAGCCTTGACGGGGCAATCGCGCGCACACTGACCGCAGGCGGAGCACGAATCGTCGATCCGACGCCGCAGCCAGCTCACCCGCGCCACAAGGCCCAATAGCGCACCCAGAGGACACAGGGCCCGGCACCAGAATCTGTGTCCCATACGATTGAGCGCGACGACCACACCCAGGAATCCGAGCGGGAGCATGCCGGGAAGGTGAAGGAGAGTCCAGGCCGAGAGACCATTGCCTCGGAGCAGCATGTCCCCGGCCGTCGCGGCCCAGCGACAGACCGTCACGGCGGAGGCGACAGCCCGAGTGAGCAGCGTCACGGGGTCCAAGACCATCAGACTCTGGTTGGACAGGAAAGCCGCGCCGACGAGAGTGCACAGCACGAGGAACCGGACCCCCCGCCAGCGTCTCGAGAGGCCGTCGCGTGTTTCCGTTGCACAAGCGAGGTCGAGCACGGTGCCCAGCGGGCACACCCAGCCGCACCACGCGCGCCCGAGCAGCAACGTGCCGGCTATGAGTATCAGGGACGGCGCAAACCTCTCAGGAAGCGACTGCGTGGCCAGCCCGCTGCTGAGGGCAGCAAGGGGATCGAGCCTGATAAAGACACTCGTCGGTGCAGCCCTGCCCGGCGTCCTGGAGCCGTCAACAAGGGACGGTCCCGCCGCCAGGGACAGGAACAGCCCCATCACTCCGAGCTGGACCAGGCGGCGCAGACGATACCAGCGTGCACCGTTCCTCACCATCCCTCTCTCAACTATGCGCCCGCTCTTCCCCCCGCTTTCTGGACATGACCAGGGCCAGGCTCCCCACTTTGAGGACCACCAGGGACAGGCAAGTCTGTATCATGCCCAGGGCGGGAAGCAAGGCTGTTGATACCAGCGCAGCCCCAAGGCAGGCTCCCGTCAGGTCCGCCGCATAGAGCGTGCCAGCCGTGCTCCCCTCACGGGACCCCGGTGGGCTATACAGCGCATTCGCCAGCGGAAATTGCATCCCTACCAGTGCTCCGGCTCCGGCATTCAGCGCCAGAAGTGCGATTGGCACCACCGTAGACACTCGCCCGAGGGCTAGGGAATTCATCAGCGTCAAGGCGATGGGGAGCCCCGCCAGATAGAGTACCACGCCTGCTTCAAGCCTCACCAGGGTGCACTGGAGGGCGCGCCCGCATTCACCCCGTCCATCCCTGCCTCTTAGCCAGCGCGCTATGCTCCAACCTCCCAGGCTCAGTCCCGCCATGAACGCTGTGATGAGGAGCGCCATCTGCCGATAGACGGTACCGTATAGGATCTGGAAGGCAAAGACGACGATCAGGTCGTAGGACATGCCTGCGAACCCAGTCGCTGCGACAGCAAACGGCACTGTGACCTCGCGGGAGCCCAGGGTCCGGATGACCGCAATCACCAGACACAGCACCGCCACGGGGCCCACGACGTGGATGAAGCTCAGGCGGCCCAGCAGGGAGAAATACTTGCTCAGCCGGGGGGAGAAGAGCTCACTCCAGTAGGACAGGCTATGCAGCAGCCCACTAGGACGGAGGTCACGGTTCGCCTGCACCGGTCCGCCGGCCAGAAGCGCTTCCCAAAACCATTCCAACCTGTCTGCTCGAAACTTGTAGCGAATGTGGTCAGCGCTGACCAGCAGAGCAGGGATCTCCCTTTCCTCCCATCGCCCTACCAAGGAAGACACGGGCACCCCCCCTAGGTCGAGGCCTGGTGACGCCAACCACAGGTTGACGTCACCGGGTATGACGTGAACGTAGGGGAACACGCATCGGAGGGCCTCGTACACACTCCAGTTGAGCCTCCGCATCCCCGGACTCACGTAGGAGTCGGATCCAGGCAGGGTCACGACCAGAATCCCGTCGTCACCTAGGGTGTCGCGGACATCGGAGAAGAACTGCTCTGTGTATAGCCGATTCAGCTGTAGGGTTGAGGGGTATGGAAGGCTGGTCACCAGCAGATCATAACCGCCCAAACCCCCTTGCCTCATCTGTTGCACCAACAGTCTCCCATCTGTGGGATGAATCGTCACCCTAGGGTCGTCCAGCTCTCCCTCAGTGAGAGAGGTCGCGTGTTTTCGGACCATCTCTATCAGCGCCGGGTCGGGCTCGGCGTAGTCCAATCGCTCAATTGGGTACTTGAGCAACTCGCTGAGGAGTCCCCCCACACCCCCACCGATCACCAAAACCCTGCTTGGCACGTCGCGGAGGAGCAGTGGAAGGTGCGCTAGCTCCTCCACCTCCATGACGTTTGGGTTCGGTGCCGTGATCAATGGGACTCCGTTTGAGAAGAATGTGACTTGCTGCCCTCCCTTCACCACTGTCACATTGCCATATAGCGAGTCTTGGCTATCCACGGCGTTGTATGGCGACCACTGTTGACCCGTTAGCCATCTTTGCACCCGATCCGCGTTGGCAGGGAACAGCATTGACGCGTAGGTGAGTAGGAGAAGCACGACAACCCCTAGGTCGATCCAGGTCCTGCCCCCACCCTTGGTGCGGTCAACCCTAAGCAGAATCCAGGCCGCCGATGCCAGATTCAGTGACGCCACGACGAGTGCAACCTGCGCGGACTCCAGATACGGGATGAACAGATACGTGAAGGCCATCCCCCCAACGATTCCCCCCACGGCCTCCAGGACGTAGACGGTGCCGCCTGCCCTCCTCTTCTCCTTCGTCAACTTGCTGTAGACGTGGCAACCCAGCGTGAACATCGCACCGTCCACCAACCCCAGCGGCGACAGGACCAGGAGCGACGACCAGACGATGGAGGCCAGGCCGATGCCCTGCCCGGCGGTCGTACCGATAAGACGTCTGACCGTCACAACAGCGTAGAGAGAGAGAGGAAGCAGAAGGGACAGTGAGACCTGCAACCAGGCATAGGCCGTGGCGTCGGTCTTGAGTCGCCTACCCAGGTGTCCCAGGAGTCCGCTGCCGAGAGCTTCCAGGAGTAGCCAGCTCCCCAAGACGATCCCGATGGAGAGCTCGTTGCCTGTGAAACAGGTCAACAGCTCCCGTGCCACGAGAACCTGCGTGGCACTGAAGCTGAAGCCCATCAGAAGGAAGGCAACTGCAAGCTCCTTCCTCACCCAGACGCTTTCCTCACCCAGACCCCCGTGCCGCATACCATCCCCGAGTGGCAAAGTGGGGGACGGTTCCATTGTACCGATGACGCGAGCGCTGTCAAGGGGCACTACGTCCGGTGCAACCGGGTCGCCTATTGCGTTCCCTGCTTAAGGGCGTAGACTTGCCTCGGGGAATCTGCGCGCCGGGGAGAGGCTCTGCTCCGGACCCGCGTGAAGGGCCCAAAGCAAAGGATAGAGGAAAACGAAAACCGCACGGCTTGCGGATGAGCCGTGCGGTTGATTGGCCTGTCCAGACCGGTGGTCTGAGCGTGTTGGCTCTATAGCCAGCCCGAGTCCACGCTCGTCTCCAGGGACCTGACTCCAGCGGCTCGCGGCCCCTTATCGCTCTGCCTTACACTGAACTCCACGCGCTCCCCGGCACTCAGCGAGCGGAACCCAGAGCCCTGGATTTCGGAGTAGTGGACAAATACGTCCTCACCCCCGTCGCGGGAGATGAAGCCATAGCCCTTGGGATTGCTGAACCACTTGACAGTTCCCTCGATCTTGCCTGCTACCTCCTCAACCTCGGGCTCACTCGTGGCCTCTGGGCTCTCTACCGGAGTTGTCTCCTCGTCCTCGAATTCCGTCCCTCCGATGTCCAGTTCTGCGTCTGCTGCGAGTTCCTGGTCCTCGAATTCCACGTCTCCGATGTCCAGTTCTGCGTCTGCTGCGAGTTCCTGGTCCTCGAATTCCACGTCTCCGATGCCCAGTTCTGCGTCTACTGCGAGTTCCTGGTCCTCGAATTCCACGTCTCCGATGCCCAGTTCTGCGTCTACTGCGAGTTCCTGGCCCTCGACCTCAGCGTCCATCTCCAACACGATCTCGTCCTGCTCTTCCATCTCGAACATTTCTACTCCTTTTCGACTAACTCTTGCGGCTCATGAAGTGTGTTGGTCGCAAACAAAAAAGACCGCCTGGCATCCGCAAGCCCGGACAGTCTCCAGTTCGCGCCGCTGACACTCACCTCATACTGCACAGAGATTGTAGCACATCCATCCGAGTTGTCAAACCCGGTCCCTGATCATCCTTCTACAGGGCTCCTGCTCTCGGAATCACCGAAGATATCTCCCAGAGCCTCTTCCCAGGCCCTTCCAAGGGGATCAAAAGACCTCTCCTTGAAGTCCTTGTTCAGCTCGTTCATGTACGGTTCTACGACCTCCGGCATCTTCTTCTTGAGTTGCGCAATCCGGGTATCCCAGGCCTCAACCAGCTCCTCACTGCGTCTCTCGAGGTCGGACAGGTCGAAATCGAGGCCGAACATGTAGTCGATGCGGCGCATGAGATCGTACCAGGCCTTGTAGTCCTCCTCCGCCGACACACGCTGGACCGTCGGGGACAGCTGACTGAAATCGTAGGCCGGAACCATGGCATAGAAGGCCACAAGTTCAATGCCCCTCTCTTCCGCCCGATCTGCCAGGTAGACGCCGATTGTCGCCCCTCCCTCGTAATTTGATAGCCTGACTGCGTATCCCTCCATCTCCTCCTTCATCTCCGGGAGGCTGTAGACGCAGGAGATCTCTCTCTCCTTGTCATAGGGCATAGGGCCGTTGACTCCAGCGACGATGGCCACGCGCTCGACACCCAGGGTCTCCACCGCGTCAAGGAATGCCCCCACATATTGCTCGACGTTCATTTGGGGCTCGTCACCGATGAAGATCAGGAACCCATTCTCTTCCTCGTTAGCGGCGTAGAACGCATTCCTCCGCTCCTCCATCTGAACCCGATGGCCCTCTTCAAGCGTCACCATTGGCCTTAGCAGATCGTGAGTCCCGGGGAACTGAAACAGATAGTACCCACTGGGATTCATCTCCCCAATGTGTCTTGCGTCAGTCTGCTCGATGAGGTAGTGGGGCAAGCCCGACGAAACCTCTCCTGCATCCGCCCATTGGTACCAGCCTGCAATCATGTAGTTGGACGACGAAGGTCTCTCCCAAAGATCAACTAAGTCATTCATCATGTTTCAGCCTCCCAGCGGGGCTGGAAATACTCTTGTGATCCTGCCGCGAGCTGGCAGGCAACTCCAAGGTCGTGAATCGGGGACCATAGAGCCAACGTACTTCGTCTGAGTTCCTCAGTATGCCTGTATTATAGCGCACTGGATACCATAGTGTCCAGTGGGTCCTTTTTATCGCACAAGATGACAGTCATTGGTGATCTCAGACTTCTCAGCAATCAAAGCTCAGATAGCAACGAATCTATGGGTTTTACCTTATTCCCATGATCATTTGGTAGTATTATTAGTTAGTCGTAGTAGTAGGGGAGTGGATAATGGGGATAACTGCGCCGCCCAGGCCAATGGGTGCCAGATATGGGGGATACCTTGGAAGAAGGCCGAAAAGGTAAGGTCTGGGAGACGGGAGAGTATCCACAGGGAATGGATACCAAGGAGGGAGGGGCCAGAATAAGAGCTGCGGTAGGGAAGACCCAGCTCGAGGGAAGGCTAAAGCGGTGGGGAGTTATCCACAGCAGAGTCCATTTATCCACAGAAAAGTGCTACTTATCCACAGATATGTGTCTCACGGGATACATTGGCGGCAGGGATCCGTGGGATATTGGGCTGGGCTACGTAGGGAAGAGCAGGTCTTGTAGTGCATCTGGCGATTGACCGCGGGGGTCGGTGAATGTCGACATTGACGACGATGCGAACAATGGTATAATCATTCCGCATATCCAAAGAGACGATGATCAGGAGGAGTAGGCGGGAACGGTCCTGGCGAGCCTCGACCTACGGCGTCTAGGCGCAGTAGTGAGGTAAGAGAAGAGGGTCACCGGCTGCAAGCCCTCGCAGTGTTGTGGTGGACGACGATATCCCTCGCCGGAGGTCGTTTCCACCCAGCCGCCCGCCGAAGGTCGCCTGGGAGTTGAGAGGCCGAGCCAGCAGGCGCTGGTTAGGCCTCTACGGGTTCGCCCGTTAGCGCGAGGGTCCTTCGTTAGCTACATGAACGGAGGGCTACTGAGGGTGGTGTTATCCCGTCGGGGTCTCTCCGGGGGTGACGCCAAACCAAGGTGGTACCGCGAGAGTCGACCCTTTCGTCCTTGGACGAGAGGGTCTTCTTCGTTCATGGTCAGGTTCTGACTGGTACTTGATGTTGTAAGGAGAGTGAGGGGATGACTGAGGAGCTTGCGAGGGTCTTCGATCCGAAGGAGCATGAAAGAACACTCTACGACTGGTGGGAAGGAGAGGGCTACTTCCGGCCAGAAAAGCAGGTCGAGCTGGGACTGGCTTCCGCGGACGGGTCACGCTGGTGCATCACAATGCCACCCCCCAACGTCACGGGTGTTCTGCACCTGGGGCACGCGATGACGGCGGCCGTCGAGGATCTGATGACGCGCTACCAGCGGATGTGCGGGGGACAGACCCTCTTCCTGCCGGGGGCGGATCATGCGGGCATCGCCACTCAGAACGTGGTGGAGCGCGAGCTAGCCAAAGAGGGACTCAGCCGTTATGACGTCGGGCGGGAGGAGTTCGTGGCCCGTTGCTGGGACTGGGCACAGCAGTCCTTGAGGCGGATCACCGAACAGCACCGGGCGCTGGGGGTCTCCTGTGATTGGACGCGAGAAAGGTTCACGCTGGATGAGTCCCTGAGTCACGCGGTGAGAACCGCATTCGTCCGTCTCTACGAGAGGGGGCTCATCTATCGAGGCAGCTACTTGGTGAACTGGTGCCCCCGATGTGAGTCAGCTGTCTCCGATCTGGAGGTGATACCGGAGGAGCGGGAGGGACACCTGTGGTACATCAGGTATCCGGTCATCAACGAGGATTGGGACGGGCCTAGGAACGCGTGGGGAAGTGGCAGGTGGGCAGAGGGAGCGACTGACTACATCGAGATGGCGACAACACGTCCCGAAACAATCCTGGGCGATACCGCCGTTGCAGCAGGACCGGATGATGCGCGTTGGAATCACCTCATTGGATCGAACGCCGTGCTTCCAGCCCTTGGGCGGCGGATTCCGATTATCGCCGACGAGGCCGTCGATCCCGCGTTCGGCACGGGCGCGGTCAAGATCACGCCGGCGCACGATCCAACGGACAACGAGATCGGCATCCGCCACGACCTGCCGGCTGTCGATGTGATGACCGACACCGCGGATATGAACGAGAATGCCGGCCCGTACGCAGGACAAGGGAGATTCGAGTGTCGTCGCAACATCGTGGCGGATTTCGAGATGGAGGCGCTCCTTCTCAGAGTCGAGCCATATCACCACGCCGTTGGCAGGTGCGAGAGGTGCCATACCGACATAGAGCCACGCGTATCTACCCAGTGGTTTGTGAAGACGAAGCCTCTGGCTGAAGCCGCAACAGAAGCTGTTCGCAGTGGCGAGACGATCATTGTGCCCGAGCGCGAGAGGGAGAGGTTCTTCCACTGGATGGAGAACATTCGGGACTGGTGCATCAGCCGGCAGCTGTGGTGGGGGCATCGCATTCCGGTTTGGTACTGCGATGATTGCGGTGAGACCGTGTCTGGCATGACCGAGCCCCAGAGATGCCCCCACTGCGGGAGCGAGGGGCTTCGTCAGGAGGAGGATGTGCTGGACACATGGTTCTCCTCCGGTCTCTGGCCTTTCTCCACCCTAGGGTGGCCCGATACGGAAGCCCCCGACTACCTGCGTTACTATCCCACCGACATGCGCGAGACCGGCTACGACATCCTCTTCTTCTGGGTGGCGCGAGAGATGATGCTCGGGCTAGCGATGACGGGCAAGGCGCCGTACAGCACGGTCTACCTACACGGTCTCGTACGCAATGACGGGGGGCAGAAGATCAGCAAGTCGATGGAGAACATTGATGACTATGATCCGCTGAACATCATCGACAAGTATGGCACCGATGCGCTGCGGTACACGCTGACGACCAGCTCGACGCCAGGGATCGACATGAACCTCGACCCTCGCCGTCTGGAAGGTGCCCGCAACTTCGCGAACAAGATATGGCAGGCAGCGCGCTTCGTCCTGATGAACGTCTCTGAGGAAGAGGATGCCAGTCTCGAGATCCCTGGTGAGTCTGGCGAAATGGGTCTGGCGGACCGCTGGATTCTGACGCGCCTCAATCGCCTCATTGGAAGAGTCAGCAGGCTGTTTGAGAGGCACCAGTACGGCGAGGCGGGTCGGCAGATCAACGACTTCCTGTGGAGTGAGTACTGCGACTGGTATATTGAGGCCAGCAAGGTCCGGCTCTACGACGACAACGAGGATGCCGGTGTTACCCTGAGGATCCTGCTCCAGGTCTTGGAGGCGTCACTTCGGCTGCTCCATCCCTTCATGCCCTACGTCACCGAGGCGATCTGGCAGGCGCTGCCTGACGGGGCGAAGGACGGCGAGGCACTGATCGTGGCTCGCTGGCCGCAGGCCGACGAGGAGCTGATCGACGGAGAGTCCGAAGCGGACATGACCATGATGATGGAACTGATCCGTGGGATTCGCAACCGACGAGCCGAATACCACGTGGAGCCGGGCAAGAGGATCTCGGCGATGATCGCCTCCCCTGAAGCACTGGATGTCCTGGTGGAGGAGAAGGCCATACTCTCCGCGCTGGCGAAGGTCGATCTGGCCCAGCTCATCATTGAGGAGGCCATCGACCCGCCGAGCCAAGCGGCGACCATTGTCGTGGGCACCACCACCTGCTACCTGCCTTTAGCAGGGATGGTGGATGTGGGAGAGGAGAGGGCGCGGTTGTCAGACGACCTGGTGGACATCGAGGCTCGCATTGCCCGGAGCGAGAAGCTGCTGGATGGACAGTTTGCAGAGAGGGCTCCTGATCATGTCGTGCAACGGGAGCGTGAGAAGCTGGCTGATCTGTTGACGGAGAAGTCCAAGCTCGGTCAACGTCTGGAAACCCTGGGCTAACGAGCCCCGGAGGGTGCCGATGTCCCCGAAGGGACCCAGCCTTCGGGGACTTCGCACGCCTGGCAAGGGAGGTTGGGCCTACCGTTTGCGAGGCACGACAACCCAGAGAATCACGTAGGGGACAAACCCAGGCAGCCCGCCAGGGACCAGCAGAATCGCGAACAGGATGCGGAACCACCAGGGGTTGAGACCGAAGAAGGCGCCCAACCCACCGCAGACGCCGGCGACGATACCATTCTGTCGCCGCAGCCGATTCTCGTTTGACATCGCTTGATCTTCCTCCTTCCAGAATGCGCGTTCACGCAACCATCTACCATCAGTACGCACAGCGGCCCGTGGAGTTTCAAAGAAAGGCCGATCTGGTCCGGTCCTGCACCCCCAAGAGGGTCCGCGGATATCTCTGCGGGCGAGGAGGCTCGGGGGTTTGGCCTGTAATAGCATCCGTGGTACACTGCCGCCCAGCTCAAGGGAAGGTCGATTGAGACGGTGAGATGGGATAGCTAGAGCATTGCTAATCCACACGGTTGGTCACAGCGACCATACCATCTCCGCATTCGTTGATCTCTTGCGACAGCACGGGATAACCCTGGTGGCTGATGTGCGCAGCCAGCCCTACAGCCGCTGGGCCTCACAGTTCAACCGGGAGGCGCTGAAGCACGACCTGCGCGAGGCCAAGATTCGCTATCTCTTCCTGGGAGATGAACTTGGTGGTAGGCCTTCCGACATAGAGCTCTACGACGTAGGTCTCCCAGACTATGCGCGGGTGGAGCAGAGCGAGGCGTATCAACGCGGCATTGAGCAGTTGCTCGAGACGGCGCGCACTGAGGAAGTCGCCGTTATGTGCAGTGAGGGGGACCACGCGGAGTGCCACCGCCACAGGCTTGTCGCGCAGACGCTGCTTAAGCGCGGTATCGCTGTCGTCCACATCAAGCCGGACGGGCAGACGGTCAACGGAGAGCGAATACTCGAGCAGCTCTCTCTCTTGTGAGCCTGGCCAGGCTCACGATTCGATGGCGTTCGTAAGGGGCAGGCAGACCAGGTCTCTTGATGCCTGACTGCCGCGCTCCTCTGTCTTGAGGTGGCGACTATGCGTCCAGTGTACACCATCGGCTACCGACAGAAACCCCTCTCTATCTTCATCGGGCAGCTCCAAGAGGCTGAAGTAGACGCGGTGATCGACATACGCCTGCGGAACACCTCGCATCTGGCTGGCTACACCAAGAAGGATACACTCGAGTATCTGCTGCGCGAGGGGTTCCATATAGCCTATGAGCATCGTCCTGAATTGGCACCGACGTCGGAGATCATGGATAGGTATGGCGAGGACGAGGATTGGAAGGCGTACGAGGCGAGTTTCGCTCCGCTCCTGGCGGAACGGGCGGCCGAAGAGGTGGGACGGCGAATCCTGGCTCGCTATCGTGCGCCATGTCTGTTGTGTGCTGAGGAGACGGCGGAGCGCTGTCACCGGCGTTTGGTAGGGGAGTACTGGGTTGAGTGCCTGCCCGGGCTGCGGTTAGTCCACCTATAGGAGAGCCCCGCGGCAGCCGATAGTCCGGTTGCAGGTTGACCCGCGCCACCCATCCCCTTGTCTAGCATCTGCACTTGAGCGGTCGAGTGACGGCACATAGCGAGGATAGCTCGACCTATCTCGCCGGGGTCCCCAATCAGCATCTTGTCGGCCAAAGATCGATTTCCGCAGGGGAGCCGGGGCCGGAAGAGAAGCGGAGGGAGACGCCCATGCCACGCCAAGAGGTTCTCATCCTGGCCATGACCCGGATGCTAAGCGGCATTTGCACGGCCGGGTTCACCACTGAAGCCGACCCGGCAACCGGCCTGCGCTGGGTGCGTCCGGTACGGGAGTTCTGCACGGTCCAGCCTGGTGACATGACCGACGCGGACGGGCGCCTGGTTCAGTGCTGTGACGTGGCTGAGTTGAACCTGGTTGAGCCGCGGCCGGATCCACCCCACGTCGAGGACTGGGTGGTCGATTTTGTCCACCACCGGCCGACGGTCGTGCGTCGCCTGCAGGGAGAGAAGAGGGCAAGATTCTTCTCCAAGTACATCGACGAAGCACCTGCCGAGGTGCTGATCGACCATACCCGGTCCCTGTGTCTGGTAGAACCTCAGCAGGTTTGGGCGCGTTTCTCGCTGGATTCCTATTCTGGGAAGTATGAGGCACGCATGAGGTTTCGGCTGGAAGGAGGAGGCAACCATCCGCGTGCCACCAGCAGCCGCGGCGTGCCGGTGACCGATCTCAAGTGGCTTGGGCTAGGCCGGACCTGGTTGCATGGGGCTGGAGGCAGTCTGTCCCTGGGCCACGAGGCCTTGTTCGAGAAGCTTGGGGCTCAGGCGATCTATCTGGCCCTCGGCCTGAGCCGTACTTGGGAGGGTGAGTACTGGCCCCTAGTTGTGGGCGTTCACGTTGTGCCCGACTACGAGGCGCAAATGGAGCCCGCGAGCTCCTAGGGTCATGGTGTGGTTAGAAGCAGGAGTCTGCTGTCACAGGGAGCATAAGGGATAGGAAGGGGGACTTGGTGAGCGACGCTGGCTCCGCAGTCGATGATCTTGGCCTGACGACGGCCCAGGTTCGAAACCTGAAGGGCCGCTACCGGAGCCGCCTCCTCAACTTCCTTCTCCGCTGGGAGGAGTTCGATGATCTGCACGAATGCCTGGACGTGTTGGTCCCTTTGAATCCTACACTTGTCTCTCTGGCCGACCTGCGGGCCAGAGCGCTGCTCGCAGAAGGCCGAGCCGATGAGGCGCTATCGGTCATGGAGGAGCGCCTTCAGCGCCGACAATCCCTTCCAGCCCGCGCCCTGCTGGCACGTATCCACCTGGCGCGGGGACGACTAGTGAGTGCGACCGAAATCACACGCGGCATGATCAAAGAGCGCGAGGGCAGTGTGCTGGCTTGGGCCCTGTTGGGGCGTATTGAGCTTGGCCGCGGCGACACAGGTGCCGCTCGGGCAGCGTACCTTAGAACCAGGGACCTACGTCCTCAAGCACGCGCCTATCTGCGCGGCATGCTCGCGGTATACCGTGCAGAGGGAGATCTCGTAACCGCAAGCGGCTACGCTGTGCGGCTGGTCGATACCGCCCGCGAGGACCATCCTCTGGCGGTGGGTGACTACCGACGACTGCGGGACTACTTCAGGGAGAGTGGGGAGACAACGCGGGTCACAGAGATGGAGGCCGCACTCGAACGCCGCCGCGCTGAGGAACTGGCCGAGTTACGCGAGCTGTTGGCGCAGGCGGGTGTGCCGCCTGTCGCCTTGGAGTCCGGGGCACGGGTGGCTAGGCCCCAGGAGCGACCCGGGATCGCAAGCGCTCAGCCCGCTGACCCTATGCCCTCCTCCGACGGGATACCTGTCTCAGACGAGGAGCGGCGCACGATAACTGGCGCCGTCCGCCAGTACTTCGGGTTCGATTCACTCCTGCCAGGACAGCTGGAGACGATAGCCTGCGTCCTGCGCGGTGAGGATGTGCTGACCATCCTGCCCACCGGCGGCGGAAAGTCGCTCTGCTACCAGCTCCCGGCGATGATGGCGGAGGGCGCCCCTGACGGGCCTGCCGCACGCGGCACCACGTTGGTCATCTCTCCACTGATCGCGCTGATGAAAGACCAGGTCGACTCGCTGCCCCCGAAGGTGCGGGCGCGGGCGACCACCATCAACAGCACCCTCGCTGGCACCGAGCTGCGACGCCGCATGGACAGCGTTGCCGACGGGGCCTACCGGTTGGTCTACGCAGCACCGGAGCGCCTGCGCCAGCCGCCCTTCCTCCATGCGCTGCGGCGGGCGGGCGTGGAGCGACTGGTGGTCGATGAAGCCCACTGTGTCAGCATGTGGGGCCACGACTTCCGGCCTGACTATCTCATTATCGGGCGCACTCGGGAGGCGCTGGGTGATCCGCCACTGCTGGCGATGACGGCTACGGCCCCCACCAGGGTGCGGCGCGATATCCTGCAACGGCTCCAGCGCCCACAGGAATCGACAGACCATCCTCGCATCGTGGCCGGGGACGTGACCCGGGCCAACCTGCAGCTGGAAGTCTTGCGCGCAGCCGGCAACGACGAGAAGCTGCGTTACCTGCTCGCATTCTGTCAGTCCGAGCCGGGCAGCGGCATCGTGTACGCTGACACGCGCGCTCGCTGTGAGCGGCTGGCTGCCCTGTTGTGCCGGCACGGTGTGAATGCGGGGCATTACCACGCCGGTATCGGCGACCGGCACCGCGTGCAGGATGATTTCATGAGCGGCCGCACCCGGGTGGTGGTGGCCACCATCGCCTTCGGCCTGGGCATCGACAAGCCGGACATCCGCTTCATCCTGCACTTCTTCCCGCCGGCGTCGCTGGAGGCATACTACCAGGAGGCCGGTCGGGCCGGGCGCGACGGGCTGCCCGCCCGATGCGTGCTTATGATATCTCCACTCGACAAGGCTGTCCTGACGCGTCGGAGGCGGACCAACAGGTTGAAGGCCGGGTTTCTGCGCAACGTCTACGCCGCGGTGAAGGGGCGGCTCAACGCCGAATCGGAGGGGCGCATCGCGCTGGCTGATCTGGAGCGCGACTTGAAAGCCGAAGAGACACGGATTCGCGTGGCGCTCAGCCTGTTGGAGGAGGCAGGGCTACTGCGCCGCGGCGCAGACCTGCCGCGCGCGGCTAACGTCCAGATGTCGGCCGCTTGCCGCAAAGCGGCCCTGCCCGAGGAGACGGCCGCCTTCTGCCGGGCTGCCCGCCTGCGCCCTCAGCAGTGGCTCACGCTCGATCTGGCCGAGGTAGCAGCCCAGGCTGGCATCGCCCTGGGGGAGATCGAGCAGAAGGTGTTGGCCTGGCAGGACGCCGGGTGGCTGAGGTATCGGCCATCAGGGCGCGATGCTGTGGTGAAACTCCTGCCATCGCCGGATGACGCATCCGACCGGGTGGAATCGCTACTCGAGCGCTACGAGGCGGTGCAGGCCCAGCGAGCGGATGAGATCGCGGCGTACGCCGCGGCCACGCGCTGCCGCCACGGGCATCTCAATGCCTACCTGGGCGGCCGCACCATCGCTCGATGCAAGGCCTGCGACAACTGTGTCACACTGCCTCCCCTGCCCGTGCCCGACCTGCCCG